>JAHRXD010000159.1 GCA_019104825.1 Comamonas sp. | reverse complement strand
CCGGACATGGGGCCATCGGTATGCTTCGGGTTCCCGTTTTCACGCAGCGAGCCCATGACCGTGACCTTTCACCCCGAATCCGACCTGCAGGGCAGCATTGCGCGCCTGTTCGTCCATCCCGTGAAATCCTGCGCCGGCACCGAGGTGCGCGAAGCCCTGTTGACCGAAACCGGGTTGGAACCCGACCGTGCCTGGATGGTGGTCGATGCCCAGGGCGTGTTCCTGACCCAGCGTACGCTGCCGCGCATGGCGCTGGTCCGGCCCGAAGTCGCGGGGGATGCGCTCGTGCTGCGGGCCCCGGGCATGCCGGACCTGCGCCTGGATGCCGACGCAGCACCGGTGCCCGCCACCGTGACGGTGTGGAACGACACCGTGCCCGCCTGGGACACGGGCGACGCCGCAGCGCGCTGGTTCAGCGCCTTTCTGGGCCAGCCCTGCCGCCTGGTGCGCTCCGATCCGGCGCACCGGCGCCTCTCCAGCAGCGACTGGACCGGGGGGCTGGAGGCCCCCAACCGATTCAGCGACGGGTTTCCGCTGCTGGTAGCCAGCGAAGCCTCGCTCGACGACCTGAACCAGCGCCTGCAGGCTGCAGGCCATGCCACCGTGGGCATGGAGCGCTTTCGCCCCAACGTGGTGTTCGCGGGGATGCAGGCGCATGACGAAGACCGTGTGGACAGGGTCCGCATCGATACGGGCGCGGGGCAGGAAGTGCATCTGCAACTGGTCAAGCCCTGCGCACGCTGCCCGATCCCCGACATCGACCCGGCCACGGCGCTAAGCCACCCTGCCGTGGGGGACACCCTGCGCACCTACCGCCAGGACAAGCGGCTGGCTGGCGCTATCACTTTCGGCATGAATGCCATCGTGCGCCAGGGTGCGGGCCAGGTGCTGCGTGTGGGCCAGCCCATTGCCGCCGACCTGTGCTTTGACTGACGCTGCGGGACTTTGGGGCGGGGGCCGTAAAATCGAAGGTTTTCCCCCAGAACACCAGAAAGCCCTGCCATGAGCCTGAAATGCGGCATCGTGGGCCTGCCCAACGTCGGCAAGTCCACCCTCTTCAACGCGCTGACCAAGGCCGGCATCGCCGCCGAGAACTACCCCTTCTGCACCATCGAGCCCAACACGGGTGTGGTGGAGGTGCCTGATCCGCGCCTGCAGCAGCTGGCCGAGATCATCTCGCCCGAACGCATCGTGCCCGCCATCGTCGAGTTCGTGGACATTGCCGGCCTGGTGGCCGGCGCCTCCAAGGGCGAAGGCTTGGGCAACCAGTTCCTGGCGCACATCCGCGAGACCGACGCCATCGTCAACGTGGTGCGCTGCTTTGAAGACGACAACGTGATCCACGTCGCCGGCCGCGTCGATCCGATCTCGGACATCGAAGTCATCCAGACCGAGCTGTGCCTGGCGGACCTGAGCACCGTCGAGAAGGCGCTCAACCGCTACAGCAAGGCCGCCAAGAGCGGCAACGACAAGGAAGCGGCCAAGCTGGTGCAGCTGCTCACGCCCATCCAGGCGGCGCTGGACCAGGGCAAGCCGGCCCGTACCGTGCCCGTGAGCAAGGAAGACGCGCCGCTGCTCAAGCCCTTCTGCCTGATCACGGCCAAGCCCGCCATGTTCGTGGGCAACGTCAGTGAAGACGGGTTCGAGAACAACCCCCTGCTCGATCGCCTGAAGGAATACGCTGCCGCCCAGAATGCGCCCGTGGTGGCGATCTGCGCCAAGATGGAATCCGAGATGGCCGAGATGAGCGACGAAGACCGTGACATGTTCCTGGCCGAGATGGGGCAGAGCGAGCCGGGCCTCAACCGCCTGATCCGCGCTGGCTTCAAGCTGCTGGGCCTGCAGACCTACTTCACCGCGGGTGTGAAGGAAGTGCGCGCCTGGACCATCCACGTGGGCGACACCGCACCGCAGGCCGCAGGCGTGATCCACGGCGACTTCGAGCGTGGCTTCATCCGCGCCCAGACCATCGCCTTCGACGACTTCATCCAGTACAAGGGCGAGCAGGGCGCCAAGGACGCGGGCAAGATGCGCGCCGAGGGCAAGGAATACGTCGTCAAGGACGGCGACGTGATGAACTTCCTGTTCAACGTCTGACCCCGCGCGCTGGCGCTTGCGCCAGTGTCCGGCCGCCCCTGGCGCACCTTGGTGGAGGCGCGGTGGCGGCCGTATTTTTTTCGTGGCCAGTGCAGCGGTACCCGCTGCGTTTCTTGGGTTGATCCATGAACACCGGAATCGTCTACGCCTCGCTGGCCTACCTCTCCTGGGGGCTGTTCCCCCTGTATTTCCGCCAGGTGGCCGCTGTGCCGGCGCTCGAAGTGGTGCTGCACCGCACGCTGTGGTCGCTGGTGTTCGTGCTGGCCCTGCTGGCGATGCGCCGGCAGTGGGCGTGGATGCGCGAGGTGCTGCGTCAGCCGCGCGTGCTGGGCGCTTTCGCCCTGTCGGCACTGCTGCTGGCGGCCAACTGGCTGACCTACGTCTGGGCGGTGAACAACGGCCATGTGGTCG
>JAHRXD010000090.1 GCA_019104825.1 Comamonas sp. | reverse complement strand
AGCAGGATGCGCGAAGGTTGCAGCGCCGCCATCAGCAGGCTGATTGCCTGGCGCTGCCCGCCCGAGAGCAGGCCGATGCGGTCGGTCAGCCGGTTTTCCAGGCCCAGGCCGAGCATGGCCAGCCGTTCGCGGAACAGGTTGCGCATTTCGGCCTTGACGGCGCGGGTCAGCTTGCGAAAACTTCCCCGGCACTGCGCCAGGGCCATGTTTTCCTCGATGGTCAGGTCTTCGCACGTCCCGGCCATCGGGTCTTGAAAGACGCGGGCCACGCGCTCGGCGCGGCTCCAGACGGGCATGTTGGTCACGTCCAGGCCGTCGATCTTGATGGTGCCGCCATCGACGCTCTGGTCGCCGGAGACAGAGTTCAGGAACGTCGATTTGCCCGCCCCGTTGGAGCCGATCACGGTGACGAACTGCCCGGTGGGAATCTCCAGCGACAGGCCGCGCAGGGCCTTGGTCTCGATCGGGGTGCCGGGGTTGAAGGTCAGACGCAGGTCTTGCGCACTCAGCATAAAACTTCCTTTTTCGTGCGCGTTACGAAACGCGGGCGTTGAGCTTGCGCTTGAGCTGGGGCAGCACCAGCGCCAGCGTGACCAGTACGGCGGTGACCAGGTTCAGGTCTTGTGCCTTCAGACCGATGAAGTCGCTGTTCAGCGCCGCTGCAATGAAGAAGCGGTAGACGATGGCGCCCAGCACCACGGCCAGCGTCGCCCAGATGATGCGGCGCGACGGCAGGATGGATTCGCCCACGATGACTGCGGCCAGACCGATCACGATGGTGCCGATGCCCATCGAAATGTCGGCCCCGCCCTGGGTCTGCACGAACAGGGCGCCGGCCAGCCCGACCAGCGCGTTGGAAATGGCCATGCCCAGCAGCACCATTGCCCCGGTATTGATGCCCTGGGCGCGGGCCATGCGGGCGTTGGAGCCGGTGGCGCGAATCGCCAGGCCGCGCTCGGTGGCAAAGAACCAGTCCAGCAGCACCTTGGCCAGCACCACGATCACCAGCAGCACCAGGGGGCGCAGCACGTAGTCTTCCATGCCGTCGGGCTGGAGCTGGGTGAACAGCGTCGGCTCGGTAATCAGCGGAATGTTCGGGCCGTCCATGATGCGCAGGTTGACCGAATACAGGCCGATCATCATCAGGATGGAGGCCAGCAGGTCCATGATTTTCAGCTTCACGTTGAGCCAGCCCGTCACCAGCCCGGCAGCGGCCCCGGCCAGGGTGGCGCCCAGGGTGGCAATCCACGGGTTGAAACCGGCGACGATCATCACCGCGCAGACGGCCCCGCCCAGGGGAAAGCTGCCGTCCACCGTCAGGTCGGGGAACCGCAGCAGACGAAAAGAGATGTAAACGCCCAGCGCGACCAAGGCAAAAATCAGGCCGATTTCAACCGCGCCAAGCAAGGAAAACAAAGACATGGGAGAGCCACCATCGAAGGGGGGAGGAACGAAAAAAGGCAGGGGCCGCCGGCACCTGCCTGTTGCATTGCACGCAGCGGTTACTGCACGACCTGGGCGGCCTTGTCCAGCAGCGACTGGGGCAGCTTCACGCCTTGCTTCTCTGCCGCGCCGGGATTGACGAACAGCTCCAGCTTGTCGCTGGTTTCGGGCTTGATGTCACCGGGCTTTTCGCCCTTCAGGATACGCACCACCATGCGGCCGGTCTGCTCGCCCAGGTCGCGGTAGTTGATGCCCAGGGCGGCAATCGCACCGCGCTTGACCGAATCGGTGTCCGAAGCGACCAGGGGAATCTTCGCTTCCTGGCCGACCTTGACCAGGGCTTCATAGGCCGAAACCACGTTGTTGTCGGTATTCGTATAAATCACGTCCACCTTGCCGATCAGGCTGCGGGCAGCGCTGCTCACGTCCACGGTGCGCGGGGCAGAGGCTTCGACCAGCGTCAGGCCCGCTTCGGGCAGCAGTTTTTGCAGTTGCTTGACCACGACCACCGAGTTGGCCTCGCCCGGGTTGTAGACCATGCCCACGCGCTTGGCGGTGGGGACGACTTCCTTGATGAGGTCGATCTGCTTTTCCAGCACCAGCATGTCCGAGACGCCCGTCACGTTGGTCTTGGATGCGTCCCAGCCCGGCACCAGCTTGGCGACCACCGGGTCGGTCACGGCCGAGAACACCACGGGCACGGATTTGCTGGCAGCCACGGCAGCCTGGGCCGAAGGTGTGGCGATGGCGACGATGGCATCGGGCTTGTCGCCGATGAACTTGCGGGCAATCTGCGCGGCGGTGCCGGTATTGCCCTGGGCGCTTTGGTACTGCCACTTGAGGTTTTTGCCGGCCTCGTAGCCGGCTTCCTTCAGGGCGGCCTGCACGCCGTCACGCACGGCATCGAGGGCAGGGTGTTCCACGATGGCGGTGACGGCCACGGATTTTTCTTCGGCGGCGTACGCTGCCGTCAGGCTCAACAAGGACAGGGCGACGGCAGATGCCAAGGCTTTCAATTGCATGGTTTGTCTCCAGCGGAACGGATGGGGGAAATTTGAGGTGGGGCAAGTCTAAGTCAGCAGGTGTGACGAAAAGCTTTGAAATCCCAGGGTTTGCACGCAGGCCGGGCAGTGCTTGCAAAGCGCTTGCACAAAAATGCTCGAACGTGCTTTTTTATGCAAAATTTGTGTGTTTTTATGAAAAATAGCCCAGTAAATGGGCTATTTTTTGCAGAAAACCTGAAACTGACGCAATTTTACATGCCTGCGTAGGTCGGCCCGCCGCCGCCTTCGGGCGTCACCCAGGTGATGTTCTGGGTCGGATCCTTGATGTCGCAGGTTTTACAGTGTACGCAGTTCTGCGCATTGATCTGCAAGCGCTTGCCGCCGTTGTTTTCGTCATCGACCATCTCGTAAACGCCTGCCGGGCAGTAGCGCGTCTCCGGCGCAGCGTATTGGGCCAGATTGATATTGACCGGCACGCTGGCATCTTTGAGCAGCAGGTGCGCCGGCTGGTCTTCGCTGTGGTTGGTGCCGCTGATGAAGACGCTGGAGAGGCGGTCGAACGTCAGCTTGCCATCGGGCTTGGGATAGTGGATGGGCTGGCACTGGGCGGCAGGCTTCAGGTAGGCATGGTCGGGCTTGTCGCGGTGCAGCGTCCAGGGAATGTTGCCCTTGAGCAGGAACTGCTCGATGCCGTTCATCACCGAAGCGGTGGACAGCCCCTTCTTGAACCAGGCCTTGAAGTTGCGTGACTTGTACAGCTCGTCGTACAGCCAGCTGTTTTCAAACGCCGCTTCGTAGGCCGAGAGGGTGTCGCCCTGGCGGCCTGCCGCAATCGCATCGTAAGCGGCTTCGGCGGCCATCATCCCGGTCTTGATGGCGGCGTGGCTGCCCTTGATGCGGCTGACGTTCAGGAACCCGGCTTCGCAGCCCACCAGCGCCCCGCCCGGGAAGACGAACTTGGGCAGGCTCAAAATCCCCCCTGCCGTAATCGCCCGGGCACCGTAGGACAGGCGCTTGGCAGGCTTGATGCCCTTGGCCTCGTCCCCCTCCAGATACCAGCGGATATTGGGGTGGGTCTTCCAGCGCTGCATCTCCTCGAATGGCGAGATATACGGATTGGCGTAATCCAGCCCGGTGATAAAGCCCAGGGTGACCAGATTGCCCTCCAGGTGGTACAGGAAGCCGCCGCCATAGGTGTCCGGTTGCAGCGGCCAGCCGGCGGTATGCACCACGGTGCCCGGCTTGTGGCGGGCCGGGTCGATCTCCCACAGCTCCTTGATGCCGATGCCGTAGGCCTGCGGATCCTTGCCCGCATCCAGCTTGAAGTGGGCAATCAACTGCTTGCCCAGGTGGCCACGGGCGCCTTCGGCAAAGATGGTGTACTTGCCATGCAGCTCCATGCCCAGTTGGAAGTCCCCGGTCGGCTCACCGTCCTTGCCGATGCCCATATTGCCGGTGGCTACGCCTTTGATGCTGCCGTCGTCGTTGAACAGCACCTCGGCAGCGGCAAAGCCCGGGAAAATTTCCACGCCCAGGGCTTCGGCCTGATCGGCCAGCCACTTGGAGACAAAGCCCAGGCGCACGATGTAGTTGCCCTCGTTGTGAAAGCACTTGGGCAACAGCCAGTTGGGCGTGCGCAGCGAGGATTTTTCGCCCAGGAACACCATCGCATCATTGGTGACCGGCTGGTTCAGGGGAGCGCCCTTGGCTTTCCAGTCAGGAATCAGCTCGGTCAGGGCCTGCGGGTCCATGATGGCCCCGGACAGGGTATGCGCCCCGGGCTCGGAGCCTTTTTCCAGCACCACGACCGATACATCCTGGCCTTTTTCCTGCGCCAATTGCTTGAGGCGGATGGCCGTGGACAGGCCGGCCGGGCCGCCGCCGACGATGACGACGTCGTATTCCATGGCTTCGCGCGGCCCGTACTGGGCCAGGATTTCTTCGTTGGTCATAAGGGGTGTCTCGTAAAGTTGGTAAAAAATAGAACGACCGTTCTATTGTATTGCCGGAAAATCGCCGCGCATTCTATGCCCCTAGCGGGCACTCAAGTCTTCCGGCAGGGCGTGTGCCTAGACGGCTTTGTTTCTGGGGACGCGGCCCATCAGATAGAACTCGGGGTTGGGCTGCATTCCGGTCACGCTGACCAGACGGTTGGAGAGGCCGAAAAACGCCGTGATCGCGGCAATGTCCCAGATGTCTTCTTCGTCAAAGCCGTGGGCGTGCAGGGTGGAGAAATCGGTATCATCGACTTCGTAGCTGCGCTGGCACACCTTCATGGCAAAGTCGAGCATGGCCTTCTGGCGGGGCGTGATGTCGGCGTTGCGGTAGTTGACGGCCAACTGGTCGGCAATCAGCGGGTTTTTCTCGTAAATCCGCAGCACGGCGCCGTGGGCCACCACGCAATACAGGCATTGATTGACGCTGCTAGTGGCCGTGACGATCATTTCGCGCTCGCCTTTGCTGAGATTCCCTTCTTCCTTGAGCATCAGGGCATCGTGGTAGGCAAAAAATGCCCGCCACTCCGCCGGGCGGCGTGCCAGCCCCAGGAACACGTTGGGAATGAACCCCGCCTTTTCCTGTATTTCCAGAATACGGGTGCGAATGTCCTCGGGCAATCCCTCCAGTGCAGGAAAGGGGTAACGAACGGGACCGGGCGTAGCAGGTGTGGTCATGGCGGTGAAGTTTACGTTTACGGAAACGTCAAGCATAAGAGTGAAAATTCTGACTGATTGCTGACAAATTATCCTGATAAACCCTGGGTGGTCACGCTTGCAGGCACTGGCTCTTTACCGGACTGCCGGCGGTTTGCCAAAGTGCCGGGGGCTTGCTCAACTCGCTCCGACCAGCTTGTGTACCAAATCTGCCGTGGTACTCGCGCCGTATTTGCGCATCAGCCGGGCACGGTAGATTTCCACCGTGCGGTGGCTGATGCCTAGCACGCGGCCGATTTCCTTGGAGGTCATGCCGTCGAGCAGCCGGGCGGCCACTTCGCGCTCGCGGCTGGTCAGGTCGGCTTTCACGGGGCGCTGCTGGCTCAGATCCTCGAAGCTCCAGATACCGCTGGCGTGCGGATTGCTGCGCTCCAACGCCCGGCCCGT
>JAHRXD010000003.1 GCA_019104825.1 Comamonas sp. | reverse complement strand
TGACCAGAGCATCTACGGCTGGCGCGGCGCGACGCTGGACAACCTGAAACGGCTGCCGCAGGACTACCCGCAACTGCAAGTCATCAAGCTGGAGCAGAACTACCGCTCCACCAGCGCCATCCTGCGGGCGGCGAACCACGTCATCGGCCCCAACCCCAAGCTGTTCCCGAAAACCCTGTTTTCCGAGCTGGGCGAGGGCGAACCCGTGCGCGTGCAGGCCTGCGACAACGAGGAACACGAGGCCGAACGCGCCGTGGCCCGCATCCTGACCCTGCGCTCGGCCAGCAACCCGCCGTCGGCGTGGAAAGACTTCGCCATCCTCTACCGCGCCAACCACCAGGCCAAGCCGTTCGAGAAGGCGCTGCGCAAGGCCAGTATTCCGTACAAGGTGTCGGGCGGCACCAGCTTTTTCGACCGGGCGGAAATCAAGGATTTGTGCGCCTGGTTCCGCCTGTGGAGCAACAACGACGACGACCCGGCCTTCCTGCGCTCCATCACCACGCCGCGCCGGGGCATCGGCCACACCACCCTGGGCAAGCTGGGCGAGTTTGCCGCACTGCACAAGGTGAGCATGTTCGGTGCCCTGTTCAACCCCATGCTGCCTGCGCTGCTGCCCAAAAAAGCGCTGGATGGCCTGATGGAATTTGGCCGCAGCATGAACGACCTGGAATACCGCGCCCGCCACTGCCTGGGGCACGAGGCCAGCCGCCGCTTTCTGATGGACTGGCTGACCGACATCGGCTACGAGCAATACCTGTACGACAGCGAGGACAGCGAAAGCGTCGCCGCCGCCCGCTGGAGCAACGTGCTGGAGTTCTGCGACTGGATGGCACAACGCGCCGGCGGCCAGATCGAGGATGCGGCGGGCACCACCACGCAGACCGAAATCAAAAGCCTGCTGGAAGTGGCGCAGAACATCGCCCTGCTCTCGACCATCTCCGAACGCGAAAGCGAGCAGGACCAGGTCGTGCTGTCCACCCTGCACGCCAGCAAGGGGCTGGAATGGCCGCACGTCCAACTGGTAGGCGTGACCGAAGGGATGCTGCCCTTCAAGCTGGACGACGACGAGGGCCGCCAGGAAAAAATCACCGACGACACCGCCGCCCGCCTGCAGGAAGAGCGCCGCCTGATGTACGTCGGCATCACCCGCGCCCAGCGCACCCTGGTGGTGAGCTGGACCAAGCGCCGCAAAAAGGGCCGCGACACCGTGCCCTGCCAGCCCAGCCGCTTCATTGCCGAAATGCAGCTCGATGCCCGCACCGCCACCGAAAACCCGCGCGACAAACTGCGCCAACTGCGGGCCGACTTTGCCGCCCGCCAGACCGACCCGTCCTGACCCCCCCCCCGCACCTGGAACCCATTCTTTATGACTGCTTGCCGCTTGCTGCTTCACACCCTGGCGTGGGCCGCCGGCCTGACCGCCCTGCCCCATGCCCAGGCCGCCGCCGTGACCCCGCCGCCGCCCCTGGAGCCGGACACCTGGCGCCTGTGCGCCGCCACCACCGACAACCAGGCCCGCCTGGCCTGCTTCGACGAATGGGCGCAGCAGCAGCAACCGCTGACGCCCCCGCCCGCCACCCAGTGGAGCCGGCCCGATGCCACGGCACAGGCGGCCAGTGCGAATGCCGATACCGATGCTGCCGACATGGCCGCCGCCCCGGCACTGGCCCTGCCGGCCACGCCCACCAACGGCGGCTGCCGCGATGCCCGGTACAGCGAAATCTCCCGCTACTTCGAGCTGGAACCCGGCTCGGACTGCGGCACCTTCAACCTGCGCGGCTACCGGCCCCTGACCGTCTCCGTGGTACAGGGCAACCGCGTCAATGGACAGCCCGTTTCGCCCAGCCGGGGCGCGGCGACGGCGCAGGACTACCAGCGCCACGAAATGCGCATCCAGGTGTCGGCCCGCACCAAGATCGCCCAGGGCCTGCTCACCGGCCCGCGCTCCAGCGGCAAGGATTCGCTGTGGTTCGGCTACACCCAGCAGTCGTACTGGCAGTTGTTCAACGGGGGGCTGTCGCGGCCCTTCCGCTCCACCGACCATGAGCCGGAGGTGTTCTACGTCTACCCCACCGATGCCCCCCTGCCCGGGGGCGGGCGCTGGCGCTACAGCGGCATCGGCCTGGTGCATCAGTCCAACGGCGAGAGCAACCCCCTGTCGCGCAGTTGGAACCGCTGGTACCTGATGACCGGCGCCGAATGGCGCAGCGGCTGGCAACTGCACCTGAAAGCCTGGAAGCGCGTGGCCGAAAAGGCCGAGAACGACGACAACCCCCACATCCAGGACTTCGTGGGCCGGGGCGAGGCCCGGCTGTTCTGGAACGTCAATGACCGCCACACCCTGGGCCTGACCGTGCGCGGCACCCCGGGCCGGGGCCGGGGATCGGGCCGCCTGGAATGGCTGCACCCCCTGGGCGAAGGCTGGAACGGCCATAAAAGCAACCTGCGCCTGCACGTCCAACTGTTCAGCGGCTACGGCGACAGCCTGCTGGACTACAACTACAAGCGCACGGTACTGAGCGTCGGCCTGAGCCTGCTCGATTTCTAGCCCCCGCCTGCAGCGGCGCGAACTTGACAAATATGTGCCAGCCGCATAACCCTGAAACACACCGGCCTTGGACAGCGTGCGAGCGCAGGCATAAGCTCTCCGACCTGTTCAATGCCTGAACTGACTTCCTACAAGGAACCCTCCATGTCTTCACACGCTTCCACGCCCGCCGCAGGCTCCGCGCACACCCTGCCGTCGTACCTGCAGGCCGACAATCTCGGCCCCTGGGGCATCTACCTGCAACAGGTCGATCGCGTCACGCCCTATCTGGGGCACCTGGCCCGTTGGGTCGAGACACTCAAGCGCCCCAAGCGGGCGCTGATCGTGGACGTACCGATCGAACTGGACAACGGCACCATCGCCCACTTCGAGGGCTACCGCGTGCAGCACAACACCTCGCGCGGGCCGGGCAAGGGTGGCGTGCGCTTCCATCAGGACGTGACGCTGTCGGAAGTGATGGCCCTGTCGGCCTGGATGAGCATCAAGAACGCCGCCGTCAACGTACCCTACGGCGGCGCCAAGGGCGGCATCCGCGTGGACCCCAAGACGCTCTCGATGGGTGAGCTGGAACGCCTGACGCGCCGCTACACCAGCGAAATCGGCATCATCATCGGCCCCACCAAGGACATCCCCGCGCCCGACGTGAACACCAACGGCCAGATCATGGCCTGGATGATGGACACATATTCGATGAACGTGGGCGCCACCGCCACCGGCGTGGTCACGGGCAAGCCCGTGGACCTGGGCGGCTCGCTGGGCCGCGTGGAAGCCACAGGGCGCGGCGTGTTCACCGTGGGCGTGGAAGCGGCCAAGCTGACCGGCCTGGCCATCGAGGGCGCTCGCGTCGCGGTCCAGGGCTTTGGCAACGTGGGCGGCACGGCGGGCAAGCTGTTCGCCGAGGCGGGCGCCAAGGTGGTGGCGGTGCAGGACCACACCGGCACCATCTACAACGGCAAGGGCCTGGACGTGCCCGCCCTGCTGACCCACGTGAAGGCGAACGGCGGCGTGGGCGGCTTTGCCGGCGCCGACAGCATGAACCCCGGCGAGTTCTGGGGCGTGGACTGCGAAATCCTGATCCCCGCCGCGCTCGAAGGCCAGATCACCAAGGACAACGCGGGCAAGATCAAAGCCAAGCTCGTCATCGAAGGCGCCAACGGCCCCACCACCCCCGAGGCCGACGACATCCTGCACGACAAGGGCGTACTGGTGCTGCCCGACGTAATCGCCAACGCTGGCGGCGTGACGGTGAGCTACTTCGAGTGGGTGCAGGACTTCTCCAGCTTCTTCTGGAGCGAGGACGAGATCAACGCCCGCTTGGTGCGCATCATGCAGGAGGCCTTCGCGGGCGTCTGGCAAGTGGCCCAGGAACACAAGGTGAGCCTGCGCACCGCCACCTTCATCGTGGCCTGCCAGCGCATCCTGCATGCCCGTGAAATGCGCGGACTGTATCCATAAGCCTCCAAACCGCGCCATTCGGGCGCTTCGCGCAGCGGCTACGCCGCTCCAAAAGCGCAACGGTCATTCGACGTCACGCTCTTGGCCACATCGTTGGATTGTGGCTCCAGCACGCTGCTACGCAGCTTCACGTCGGCTACGCCGACATGAGCCTACGCCGCAAACCCATTAACCTGGATGCCTGCGGCATGGCGCTACGCGCCCCAAGCGCGTGCCGGTCTACTCGACCGTCACACTCTTAGCCAGGTTTCTGGGTTTGTCCACATCCGTCCCGCGTGCCACGGCGGTGTGGTAGGCCAGCAGTTGCAGCGGCACGACGTGCAGGATGGGCGACAGCGCCCCGTAATGCTCCGGCATGCGGATGACGTGCAGGCCCTCGGCGCTTTCGATGTGCGTGTCGGCATCGGCCAGCACGTACAGCACGCCGCCGCGTGCCCGCACTTCCTGCATGTTGCTTTTGAGCTTTTCCAGCAGTTCGTCGTTGGGCGCCACGGTGACGACCGGCATGGCGGCATCGACCAGGGCCAGTGGGCCGTGCTTCAGCTCCCCGGCAGGATAGGCTTCGGCGTGGATGTAGCTGATTTCCTTGAGCTTCAAGGCCCCTTCCAGCGCAATCGGGTAGTGGCGGCCCCGGCCCAGGAACAGGGCGTTCTGGCGCTTGGCGAAGTCTTCGGCCCAGCTGACGATTTGCGGCTCCAGCGCCAGCACGGCCTGCAAGGCCATGGGCAGGTGGCGCATGGCGGTCAGGTACT
>JAHRXD010000231.1 GCA_019104825.1 Comamonas sp. | reverse complement strand
ACTGCGCTGGATTTGCTGACCGAGGAAATGGATGTGTGGGTGGTCACCGATGCCTGCAGCTCCCGCACCGAGCGCAACCGCGATGCGGCGTTTGACCGTTTGGCCGGGGCGGGCGCCGAGCTGGTCACTACCGAGATGGTGTTGTTTGAGTGGCTACGCGATTGTGAGCATCCTCACTTCCGCACCATTTTGCAGTCCATCAAGTAGGAAGGCGTAGACGGGTTCTTAGCCTGCAGTAGGCAGGCTGGTTCCAACACAGTTACGCCCCCGATTCTTGGCAGCGTAGAGGGCACGGTCAGCGCTGTCGAGCATGGCATCGGCGCTTTCATCCGTAAGGCCGTGCATGGTGTGCAGGCCGATGCTGACGGTCACGTCGCACGCGCTGGCCACGTTGGCGCGCAGGCGCTCGGCCAGCACCAGGGCCGGGGTGCTGGCCGTGTTGGGCAGCAGCACCAGGAATTCTTCCCCGCCCCAGCGTCCGGCAATGTCCTGGCAGCGCAGACTGTCCTGCAGCACCCGGGCCACTGCGCACAGCACCTTGTCGCCTTGCAGGTGGCCGTGCAGGTCGTTCACCCGCTTGAAATGGTCGATGTCCAGTAGCACGAGCGATAACGACTGACCGGCCCGTCCAGCCTGGGCGATTTGCTGCACCAGGTGCTGCTCCATTGCACGGCGATTGTGCAGGCCGGTGAGTTCGTCGGTATACGCCAGCTGGCGGTTGCGGGTATCGGAGCGCTCCTTGCTCATCAGCACACTGCCCATGCCGTGGATCACCACGGCCATGCAAAACGGGTACAGCGTCAGGGTCTGTATCCCCGGGGCTATATGTTCCAGTGCCAGCGGTCCGGCACCCAGCCCGCCCATCAGCAAGGTGGTGCCCGATGCGAACAAATACTTGCTGCGGCCTGGGATGCCGGCCCAGTGCCGACGCAGCAACCGGAAGAAATACAGCCATTGCGCCAGCACCACTGCCGCCATGCTCCAGCGACGCAGTTCCGGGGTGTGCAGTAGGGCAGCGTTCAACGCCAGGGCCAGCAGCACCGGCCCCCAGATCTGGACTGGGAGCACTCGCTCGCCCTGAAAGCGCAACAGTCCTTGCAGGGTGAAAGCAAAGGCACTGGCCAGCAGGACGCTCGGCATGGCCACTGTCAGCCAGAGCGGGGTTTCCGAGGGGAATGCCCAGGAGGTCGCCGCCAGCCCCAGCGCTGCCATGGCCCAGGCCCAATCGAACAGGCCATCCGAGCGGTGGCGCTCGGCCACGACAAACATGCACAAAACCAGCATTCCCGTGACCAACGCGCCTAGGAACAGGAGGGGGTGGTGCGTCATGGTGCGGTGCAGCAGCAATGGGGTGTGGTGCAGGCCGAAAACGTCAGAAACGTTGCCAGACACTGCCCTGGGGGGCTGGCAGCGCAGCAGAAGGTGCTGTCGTAGACGGGGGGATAGTGTTCGCGGTGGACGCAGCCAACTGGAATACGGCGACGGCGCTGACCAAGTCGTGAGCTTGGTCATGCAGGCTGGTGGCAGCGGCGGCCATTTCCTCCACCAAGGCGGCGTTTTGCTGGGTGGCCTGGTCCATGTTGGTGACGGCTTCGCCAATCTGGTTCACGCCCTCGCTTTGCTCTTGGCTAGCAGCGCTGATTTCACTCATTAAGTCACGTACGCGTTCGATGGATTGCACTACCTCCTGCATGGTCTGGCCTGCGTGGTCGGCCTGCGCTGTGCCTGCTTGTACGCGGCCCATACTGGTGTCGATCAGCGCTTTGATTTCCTTGGCGGCAACAGCGCTACGCTGGGCCAGGGCACGCACTTCGCTTGCCACCACGGCAAAGCCCCGGCCCTGCTCACCGGCGCGGGCGGCCTCGACGGCGGCGTTCAGCGCCAGAATATTGGTCTGAAAGGCAATACCGTCGATCACGCCGATGATGTCAGCCATTTTGCTGCTGTCTTCATGAATGTTGCGGATGGTCTCCACCACCTGCGCCACCACCACACCGCCCTGGGCGGCAATGCTGCTGGCGCCCTGGGCCAACTGGTTGGCCTGGCGGGCGTTGTCGGCGTTATGGCGGACGGTGCTCCCCAGTTCCTCCATCGAGGCGGCGGTCTCTTCTAGGCTGCTGGCCTGACTTTCGGTGCGGGCCGACAGATCCTGGTTGCCCTGAGCAATCTGTCCGCTGGCGCTGGCCACCGATTCGCTGCCCTGGCGTACCGACAGCACCACGGAGGCCAACTGGGTCTGCATGTGCCCCAGCATTTTCAGCAGGACGCTGATTTCATCCCGGCCCTTGACGTGGATGGGGCGCGACAAATCACCGTTTGCCATCACGTCGATCACTTGGATAGCACGCTGCACCCCCCGCACGATCGACGTCGAAATGGCGTAGGCAATCCACCCCATCAGCAGCAGCATCAGGCCCAGTCCCAGGGCCACCTTTACGACATTGGCTAGGAAATCATCGTGCAAATCATCCACGTACAGCCCGGAGCTTACTACCCAGCCCCAGGGTGCGAACTTTTGTACGTAGGAAATCTTGCCGACTGGCTCGGTCTTGCCGGGCTTGGCCCAGACATAGTTGAAGAACCCTTGGCCGCTGGTGCTGCGCCCGATCCGAGCGGCTTCCATCATGACCAGCACACCGTTGACGTCGCGCACGGCATCGCCGCCCTGGCCTTGCAACTCTGGCTGGATGGGGTGCATGACCGTGATGCCTTCCAAGTCGTTGATCCAGAAGTATTCGCCATGCCCGTAGCGCATCTTGGCAACGGCAGCTGACGCCATTGCCTGGGCCTCGAGACGGGACCAAGAGCCGTTGGCCTCCTGCTGCTCGGCCCAGGCCAGTACGCCGCTGGCGGTTTCCACTGCATGGCGCACTTCGGCTTGCCGCTGTGCAAAACTTTGCTCATATTGTTCATACACAAAAAACATGGCAATCAGCAACAGGCCACCAAGACCGACCAGGGTCAGTATGCCAAGCTTGGCTCGAATGGAGATTTGATTCAGCCAACGTTTCATCTTTCAGCTCCAGAGAAAAGTAAATGTCAGTGCAAAGGTAAAGGCGGATACGGTCAGCCCTGACATTTGGCTGGCCAGAGAACCGCAAGGCTGGCGGAAAGCCAGTTGTTTTTCAAATCTGTTCCCACAGGTTGGGGGTGTCTAAAAAGAGGGCGGGAATGGGGGGAGCTATTTAGCCTTATGGGCTATGAGTTGAATTCACTGCGAACGTACAAGAATGTCAAATTCTATCATTTTTAGCAAATAGATCTTTTAACCCAAGAGAATTTATCATTTTTATAAATAATTCAGATGTTCTCGAGATCTACAGCGCATTTCAAATGGTCACGCAAGTCTTGCCAGATGCGCATAGCCGTCTCTGGCTCGCCGGTATGGGCTTTTTCTTCAAGAGTCCGGGCCAGTTGTGCGGATAGAGGTTGCCCCAGCATGGATAGCACTGATTTCAGGCTGTGTCCCAGATGGCGCAGTGCGGCGTAATCACCTTGGTGAGCAGCGCTGTCGCCAGCCACTAAGTCGTGTCTGAATTGCTGCAGGCATGTCTCGCGGTAGGCTGCAAACAGTGCTTGGTTGCCGTTGAAAAAAGTGTGAACAGGGTCAGTTGCTGCAGTAGTGTGACTGTCCGGTGGGTTGCTGTACAGCGGCCCGGCCAGGGCCTGCTCCACGCACTGCACTAATTGCCCTAAGGGCACTGGTTTGTGCAGCACCTGCCAGACGCCGCTGCGGCGCAATTGCTGCTCCAGCAAGGCATCGACGCCACCGCTGAACACCACGATCAGCGGAGCAGGACGACTGGCGGTGGCCTGCAATTCCTGGCACAGGGCCAGCCCCGAGCCGTCGGGCAGATGCAGGTCGGACAGCAGCAACTGCACCGGCAGTGTGCGCAAGAGGTCGCGGGCCAGGGCTACGCTGGTGCAGCAATGCAGTTGTAGGGGCAGTTCCTCCAGGGCCAGTTGCACGAAGCGCTGGACGGAGGGGTCATCCTCCAGCAGCAGTACGCACGGTGGCGAAGGCTGGGGAGTCATGCTGAGGCCAGGGCTTCCGTCATCCGTAGGGGTAGCTCTTGTACCAACCGGGGTTTGTGCACTACGGGCAGGCCGGCCAAGGCAAAGGCGTAGGGCGCACACTCTGCCTCGTTCAACGAGGTGATGACGATCACGCGGCTGTGCTGAAACTGTGGGTGGTTGCGTAGGCGGGAGATTAGGGTAGCACCGTCGATGCCTGGTAACAGGATGTCCACCAGGAGGAGGTCGGGTTGTAGTTGCCCAGCCATGGCCAAGCCGATGATTCCGTCTTCAGCAACATGCAGATCGACATGGGGGAAGTTGTGCTCCAGCACTAGCCGTACAAGGTTCTGAAAGTGTGCTGAATCTTCGATCAGGAGTGCCTGGGGGCGGTTGGTTGGTGGTGAGGTGGATGCAGATTCTGCCAAAGATTCTGCGCTGCTACCTCGTGTGGTTAGCCATTGCTGCACCGAGGTACGAGCGATACGGCGGTGGCCGCCCGGGGTCTTCCATGCCTGCAGTTCTCCGCGATCCACCATGAGTTGTACTGAGCGCACTGCCATTCCTAGTGCTTGTGCCACTTCACGTGTGCTGCAGTTTTCAGGGAGAAAGGAGACAGAGGGGTACTTCATAACGTCAAAATTTTAGCATTCATGCTTGCTTTATTTAATAAAAATGATAAATTAACCGGGGATTCTTGAGTTCGACATGGTCGCATGTGTTCGTGACTTGGCGCATGGGCTTGTAAATGGCATTTCGACTTCGGTCAAGTACGGAAAAAAGGGTTGTTATGTCCTCCTCTCCCATCTGCACTCCACAACAGTCTACAGGAGGCACGTTTGAGCACCTGGGCCGTATCACGCGCCAGTTGCACGAGGCCATGACCCAGCTCGGTCTGGATCAAAGCTTGCATGCCATCGCCCAGGAATTTCCGGATGCCCGCGATCGCCTCAGCCACGTCGGGCATATGACGGAAGCGGCGGCGACCAAGGTGCTCAACCTGGTTGATGGGGGCCAGCCGGATTGCCAAGCATTCAAGGCGCGTAGCCAGGATTTTGCCGCGCAGGCACAGGCGTTGGGGCAGTCCTCAAGCGCGGGCAGCGCTGCTGCCGCCTTGCTGGCCCAGGGCAGCGCCTTTGGCCATGCCGCAACCCAGTTCGCCGAGAACCAAAGTCTGCTGCTGACCGAGATCATGATGACGCAGGACTTCCAGGACCTGTCCGGCCAGGTCATCAAGAAGGTGATCGACATCATCAGCGAGACGGAAAAGCAGTTGCTGGAGTTGCTGATGCACAGCGCTCCCGAGCACCTGGCTGCCGTAGCGCTCCCCAAGGCCGAACTGGCGGGCCCGCAGGTGCCGGAGAAGGCGCTCAAGCAGGGCGATGTGGATGATTTGCTCGCATCCCTGGGTTTCTGATGATGGCTGCCAATACAATCAATACCGCCAAACGCATCCTGATCGTGGAGGACCACGCCGATATCCGCAAGCTGATCCGCATGACGCTGGAGTTCGAGGACTACGAAATCCTTGAGGCCGCAGATGCACAGAAGGCGCAGCAGGCCGTGGGCCAGTGGCACCCCGACGTGCTGCTGCTGGATCTGATGATGCCCGGCCCGCTCAACGGCCTAGATGTGTGCCGCTGGGTGCGCACCCTGCCATCGGCAGGGCAGCCCCGGGTGATTCTGCTGTCGGCTCGCGGCCAGCCGCAGGACATTGCGGCCGGGATGCAGGCCGGGGCCGATGCCTACCTGCTCAAGCCGTTCAGCCCGCTCAAGTTGATTGAAACCATCGTTGCCGGGGTGTAGTTGCCATGAATCGGCGTTTACCGTGGCGCTGGTGGCGCCTGAATTCGGCCCAGGCGTATGCCGGTGCCGCCAGTTCGTTCAGTGCTGTGGTGCTGCTGGGGGCGTGGATTACCATCGGCGGGTTGTTGCACTTGCAGTGGAAGGAAACCGTGGCCGCTGAGGTGCGCCAGAATCGTAATACGGCGCAGGCGATCAAGGAGCACACGCTGCGCATCATCGCCACCGTCGATCAGTCCATGCTGCGAATCCAGGAGGGCGTGCGCGACGGCTGGCTGGACGGCCCGGCGATCGAGCGCATCACCAGGGAAACCGGCATGGAGGACGACATCCTCACCCAGCTCTCCTGGGTCGGGCCGGACGGGCGCCTGGTCAGCAGCAACCTCGACCCGGACGGCAGCCGCAGCGAGCATGTCGATCTGAGCGAGCGCGATCACGTGCGCGTCCACCTGCTGCCGCGGCGCAGGTGCCGCACTTGCAGCCCAGGCTGTCCCAGGGGCTGTTCGTCAGCCAGCCGCTGGAGGGCAAAGTCTCCAGGCTCTGGACGATCCAGCTGTCCCGCAAGATCACCGCACCCGATGGCCGTCCCCTGGGGGTGGTGGTCGCCTCGCTCAACCAGAACTACTTCATGGAGGTGTACCGGGGCGTGGAACTGGGCCATTCCGGCGGGGTGGTGCTGGCCGGGCTGGATGGCGGAATCCGGGCGCGGGTCATCAACCAGCAGCGCCAGGATACCGACAAGGCGCTGCCCGACCAACTGGTGCAGCAGTTGCGCATAAAGCCCGAAGGGGCGCTGGTCGCTCGCTCCTCCGACGGGCTGGAGCGCATCATCGGCTTCAGCCGCGTGGATGGCTATCCGCTGGTCGTCCTCACCGGCACCGCCCAGTAGGAGGCGCTGGCGGCCTGGCGTGCCACGCGCAACATCGTGCTGGGGCTGACGCTGGCGCTCATGATTGCGGTGGTGGCTTTTGTGGTCATATTTTTAGGCAGCGTGCGGCGGCTGGCGTACAGCGAGGCCCGGGCGCAGCAGGCCAGCCAGGCGAAAAGCGAATTTCTTGCCGCCATGTCGCACGAGCTGCGTACCCCGCTGACCAGCATCCGCGGCTTTGCCGAGCTGCTGGAGCTGCGCAGCAAGGAAGAACGCACCCGCGAGCAGGCCACCCTGATCCGCCAGGGGGCCGAACACCTGAATGTCTTGCTGACCGACATCCTCGATCTGGCCAAGATCGAGGCCGGGGCCATGTCCGCTTACCTGGAGCCGGTGGAGTTGCGCCCGCTGCTGGTCGAAGCCACGCACCTGTTCTACGCCAGCGCAGCGGCCAAGGGGCTGGCACTGGTGTTCGACAGCAGCGCAGTTTTTCCGGGCAACGTGCTGACCGACCGGGTCAAGCTCAAGCAGATCGTGCACAACCTGCTCTCCAACGCCATCAAGTTCACCCGCGAAGGCAGCGTCACGCTACAGGTCGGTTGCAGCTCTGGCGGCCGGACCTGGTATCTGCAGGTGCGCGATACCGGCTGCGGAATCGCCCCCGAGCTGCACGAGAAGGTGTTTGAAAAATTCAGCCAGGGCAGCGCCCAGGTGAGCTACGAACACGGCGGCACCGGACTGGGGCTGGCCCTGTCGCGCACCCTGGCGCAATTGCTGGGCGGCAGCCTGACGCTGCAATCGGCCCCCGGCGCAGGCACGGTGGTGACGCTGGAGCTGCCGCTGAGCCAGGGCTGAACTGAATTACCCGGCCAGGGCGGCGGCAGGCGGGCAGGCCGCCGCCGGGGTGGTGGTGGCGGTAATCGCGGCCTGCCACAGGTCGTCCAGATCGCTGAAGTGCCAGTTCTCCGGGTCTTCGCGCAGCAGGATGTGTTCGTCGGGGCAGTCGCTTAAATCCAGCAGCACGGGCGGGTCGATGCGCTGCGCCTCGTAGGTGTCGTAAAAGCAGACCACCTGGGGCGTGAGCAGCTTGTTCTCCGACAGCGCAAAAACCAGCGCCAGGCGGC
>JAHRXD010000170.1 GCA_019104825.1 Comamonas sp. | reverse complement strand
GTGGCCAGCCTGTGCGGGCTGGGGCCGCGTGCGCTGGCGGAAATGTCCGGCCAGTTGCCGGCGCTGCCCGCATCGGCCTTCTGCCAGATCGGCCTGCGCAGCGTGGATGCCTATGAAAAGCACATGATCCGCGAGCTGGGCCTGGAGGTGTACGACATGCGGGCCATCGACGAGCTGGGCATGCGCGAAGTCATGCGCCGCGCCCTGGCCGACCTGGGGCCGGACGACCACCTGCACCTGAGCTTCGACGTGGACTTTCTCGATCCCGAGATCGCCCCCGGCACGGGCACCCCGGTGCGCGGCGGCCCCAACTACCGCGAGGCCCAGTTGTGCATGGAAATGATTGCCGACACGGGCCGCCTGGGTTCGCTGGACATCGTGGAGCTGAACCCGGCCCTGGACCTGCGCAATCAGACCGCCGAGCTGGTGGTCGATCTGGTGCAAAGCCTGTTCGGCCAAAGCACGCTGGTGCGGCCATAGCCCAGCGCTGACTTCTCAGAACGTGTTCACGTTCTCAAAAATCCTGCACGAAAGACATAAATAAATGACAAATACCGAGACAACGCAGCAGGAGCCAGGCGGTGAACTGCGCCGCTCCCTGAAGGCACGCCACTTATCCATGATCGCCATCGGCGGCTCCATCGGCACGGGGCTGTTCGTCGCCTCGGGCGCCAGCGTGGCCCAGGTCGGGCCGGGCGGGGCGCTGCTGACCTATCTGGTTATCGGCCTGATGGTGTTCTTCATCATGACCAGCCTGGGCGAGATGGCGGCCTTCATGCCCGTCTCCGGCTCGTTCGCCACCTACAGCTCGCGCTATGTGGACGAGGGCTTCGGCTTTGCGCTGGGCTGGAACTTCTGGTTCTCCTGGGCCGTCACCGTGGCCGTCGACCTGGTGGCCGCGCAGCTCATCATGGCCTATTGGCTGCCGGACATTCCGGGCTATTGGTGGAGCATGGGCTTCCTGGCGCTGGTGTTTTTCCTCAATGCCTTCTCGGTGCGGGGCTTTGCGGAAAGCGAATACTGGTTCTCGCTCATCAAGGTGGTGGCGGTGATCGTCTTCATCGGCACCGGCCTGCTGATGATTGCGGGCATCCTGCACGGCGGCGCGGACGTGGCGGCGAACTGGACGGTGGGCGATGCGCCCTTTGTCGGCAACTTCGCCACCATGGTCAGCGTGGCGATGATCGTGGCCTTCTCGTTTCAGGGCGTGGAGCTGATCGGCATTGCCGCCGGTGAGTCGGAAAACCCGCGCAAGAACGTGCCCAAGGCCGTGCGCCAGGTGTTCTGGCGCATTCTGCTGTTCTACGTGCTGGCGATTGCGGTCATCGGCTCGCTCATCCCCTATACCGACCCGCACCTGCTGCGCAACGACGTCCACGACATTGCCGTGTCGCCCTTCACCTTGGTGTTCGAGCGGGCGGGCCTGCTGTCGGCGGCGGCGGTGATGAACGCGGTGATCCTGACCTCGGTGCTGTCGGCGGGCAACTCGGGCATGTATGCGGCCACGCGGATGCTCTACACCATGGCGGTGGAGGGCAAGGCCCCGCGCATCTTCAAGCGCGTACACGCCAACGGGGTGCCGGTGTTTGCCCTGGTGGCCACGGCAGTGCTGGCGGGGCTGTGCTTTCTCAGTTCCGTCTCGGATGCGCAGATCGGCTACATCTGGCTCATCAACACGGCGGGGATGACGGAATTCATCGTCTGGATGGGCATTTCCATCAGCCACTACCGCTTTCGCAAGGGCTATGTGCTGCACGGCCATGACCTGAACGATCTGCCCTACCGGGCAGGCCAGTTCCCGCTGGCCCCGATGCTGGCCTTCACCATGTGCCTGGTCATCACGCTGGGGCAGAACTACCAGGCGTTCCTGCAGGACAGCATCAACTGGGCCGAGGTGATCGCCACCTACATCGGCATTCCGCTGTTCCTGGTGGTGTGGCTGGGCTACAGGCTGGTGAAAAAGACGCGCTTCGTTCGTTATGCGGAGATGCAGTTCCCCGAAGCGCAGAAGCGTTGAAAACGGCAGTTGTTCATAAAAAATGAAGCTTCTTGCGCTGATAAATAAAGGGCTTAAGGTATATAAATACCTGAAACCTTTGTATATCAAGCGGAAGAAGCTACTTTTTTAGTATAAATCCCGCGCCAAGGGGCAACGTCTGCGCGTGCTGTGGCTGGATCAATCTTTCAGATGACATGCACCGGGCGTACAGCTATCGTTCCTTTTTCCGGGGCGATGGCTTCCTATAATGGTCGGCTATGCAAGCCCTGCGCACTTCCCCGCTCCTGACCCGCCTGGTGCTGGCGTGGTTCGTGCTGATGCTGGGGGTTGCCGTGGTGTCGTCCATCGTCCATCCGCGTGCAATGGCGGTGGTGTGTACGGACAGCGGCAGCATGCAGGTGGTGGTGCTGGATGAGGACGGCCAGGCCGTCTCGGGCACCCACCATACGCTGGACTGCCCGCTGTGTCTGGCGATCACCGCGCCGCCGGTTCATGCGTCCTGGCATTTCGAGCAGCCCCAGCCTCTGGGGCTGGCGCTGCACCCGATTGTCTCGGCACGCATTGCCGCACTGGTGGGGACGCCGTTCCCACCGCGGGGCCCTCCCGCTCTCGTGTAATTCCACTTCTATATCAACGTGCACTTTGTCGGCTTCGCTTGCCGTACACCTGTGTACTGTCGGCGCTTCGCCTTCGCGTTCACGCTTGATCTAGGAATGGAATAAGTCCGTTCCGTGCGGTTGGCAGCCGATGCCGGCCGCACGCCATTGCCGTCGGGCGTTGTCCTGCACGGCCGTCTTACTTGCACGCAGATTCATCATGTCCCGTCCCTTTTTTGCTGCGACGCCCCAAGGCGTTGCTCGCCCGTTCCTGTTTACCGTTCCCCGACGTTCGCGTTTGCCCTTTGCCCTGGCCCGGTTGCCGTGGTGGCTTGCCCTGGTTTTTGCCGGCGCTCCGGGCTGGGCGCAAACCGCCCAGACCCTGGATACCGTCACGGTGCGCTCGTCTGGCGCCACCGCCCTGGAGCGGCCTGTCGGTACCGGCAGCCGCCTTGACCTCAGCCTGCGCGATACCCCCGCCAGCGTCGAGGTGACGACGCGTGAGCAACTGGAGGCCAGGGGCGATACATCGTTGATCGATGCCATCACCCGATCCACCGGCATCACCAGCCTGGGGCATCCGGGCAACAGCGGCAGCGCCTTGTCGGCGCGGGGCTTTACCGACGCGACTTCGGTAATGCGGCTGTACGACGGCACGCGCCAGTATGGCGGGGTGGGCGTCAGCTTTCCCTTTGACACCTGGGCCATCGACCGTATCGAAGTGCTGCGCGGGCCGGCTTCGGTCATCTACGGCGACGGCGCCATCGGCGGTGTGGTCAATGTGGTTCCCAAGAAGCCCACCCGTGGCCCGGTTCGCAACGAAGTCCAGGCCACGCTGGGGACGGATGGCAAGCGTGCGCTGGCCTTTGGCAGCGGCGGTGCGATCAATGCGCAGTGGTCTTACCGGCTGGACGTCAGCGGCGACCAGTCGGACGGCTGGGTGGATCGTGGCGATTTCAGCAACCGTACCGTCTCCGGCGCCTTGCGCTGGGATGCGACGCAGGACTTCAGCCTGCAACTGTCCCATGCGCAGGGGCGGCAAAAACCGATGCGCTACTTCGGCACGCCACTGATCGACGGGGGGCAGGACCCCGCCGTTCGGGAGCGCAATTACAACGTGGCCGACAGCCGCATCCGGTTCCAGGACCGCTGGACCGAGCTGGCCGCCCAATGGGCGCCGACCAGCAACGTCGTGGTGCGCAGCAAGCTGTACCACATCAACAGCGACCGCTACTGGCGCAACGCCGAGACCTACGTCTACAACCCCGGCACGGGAATGATCGACCGCTCGGGCAATACCGAAATCAACCACGACCAGATTCAGACCGGCAATACCACCGACGTGACCATCAGCGGCAGCCTGCTGGGCCGTCCGAACCAGGTTTCCGTGGGCTTCGACGTCAACCGGGCATCGTTGCAGCACACCAACAACACCTACACCGGCAGTTCCGGCGCGGTCGACCCGTACCACCCCGACCCCGGCTACTACACCAGCGCGGTGCCCTACATCCCCCGCTACCGCAACAAGGCGCAGCAGTACGCCCTGTTTGCCGAAGACCGGCTGGAGCTGACCGAGCGCTGGGCCATCGTGGCCGGCACCCGGTTCGATCATGCCGACCTGACCCGCCACGACCTGATCGCAGGCACTCAGGCCTTCAAGCGCAGCTATTCCAACACCGGCTGGCGTCTGGGGACGGTTTTCAAACTTACTCCCGATACTTCCCTGTACGCCCAGGCATCCAAGGCGGCCGACCCGGTCAGCGGCCTGCTCATGCTGTCGGTGGCCAATTCGGCGTTCGATGTCTCCACGGGCAAGCAGTTCGAGGTGGGGGTCAAGCAGGCGTTCTGGGAGGGCAGGGGCGACTGGACGCTGGCCGCATACTCCATCACCAAGAACAATCTGCTGACGCGCGACCCGGCCAACCCCGCGCTGCGCATCCAGGTCGGTGAGCGTTCGTCCAAAGGCATCGAGGCCACGCTGTCGATGCAGCTTGCCAAGACCGTGCAGATCGACGCCAACATGGCGCTGCTCAAGGCCCGCTACGACGACTTCACCGACTCGGTGAACAATGTCGCCGTGTCGCGCAACGGCAATGTGCCCACCGATGTGCCCGAGCGCGTGGCCAATGTCTGGGTGGCCTGGCAGTTCATGCCCGACTGGACGCTGTCCGGCGGGCTGCGCCATGTCGGCAAGCGCTATGCCGACAACGCCAACACCCTGAAGCTGCCGGCATACACCACGGCCGACCTGGCCCTGCAATGGAAGGCCACCGCAGACACCACGCTGACGCTGCGCGGCTTCAATGTCTTTGACAAGCACTACTTCTCGACGGCCTACTACACCACCACTCAATGGCTGGTCGGCGAGGGGCGCCGCGTCGAGGTCACACTGAACCACCGCTTCTAGGCGCCATGCGGTCTGCTCCCAATGCCAAACGCTGGGTGTTTCTGGTACACCGATGGACGGGCGTGGCGGCGTGCGTGCTGATGGCCCTGTGGGTGTTCAGCGGTGCGGTCATGCTCTTCGTGGGGTATCCCAAGCTGCTGCCTGCGCAGCGGCTGGGCACGCTGCCTTCGCTGGCCACTGCCGGGTGCTGCCTGCCGGTCGAGGACGCACTGCGGCACAGCCGCGCTCCCGGGGCGGTGCAGCAGATCACCCTCACCACCATTGCGGGGCAGCCCCGCTACCGCATCAAGGAAGGCGACGGGGCGTTGCGGGTGGTCGATGCGGCCACGGGGGCCGTGGCGCCGCCGGTCACCGACGCCGTCGCCATGCACAGCGCCCGGGCCTTTCGCCCTGGCGCAACGGGCACGTTGCAAGGACGGGTGGACGATGACCGCTGGACGCACTCCGGGCTGCTCGACCCGCACCGGCCCCTGTTCAAGGTGCAGATGAACGACGCCGCAGGCAGCCTGCTTTACGTGTCGTCTTCCACCGGCGAAGTGGTCATGGCGGTGCCGCGTGTGCAGCGCTACTGGAACTACGTGGGGGCCTGGTTGCACTGGGTCTACATGTTCCGCGATGGTTCCAAAGACCCGGTGTGGAGCTGGCTGGTCATTGCGCTGTCTGCCGTGGGCACCGTCTCGGCCATTGCCGGTGCCTGTGTAGGCATCTGGCGGTGGCGGTTTGCCGGGCGCTACAAGTCGGGGGCCAGAACCCCGTACCGCGAGTTCCAGATGCGCTGGCACCACATCACCGGGCTGGTCTTCGGGGCGGTGCTGGTGCTGTGGATTTTCAGCGGCCTGATGTCCATGAATCCCTTCGGTATCTTCAGCCCTGCCGGCCCGCGCCCCGATCTGGGGGCCTACCGGCAAGGGGGGCCGGGGCACGTCCGCCCGGCCCTAGGTACGCCCGAGGCCCTGCAGCTTCTGCGCACGGATGGTTTTGACGTTCGGGAAATGGAATGGAAGGTACTCGGTGGGCAGCCTTACCTGCTGGCCTTGGACGCAGCGGGGGCCACACGGGTCGTCGCCGCCGTCGATGGCGTCTATCGGGTACGCCAGGCGCTGGATTCCGCCGCGCTGGAACGTGCGGCGCGGCAACTGTTGCCGTATGGATTGGATTCGGCCATTTGGTTGAACGCTTTCGATGCCTATTACTACCGCCGTGCAGAGGCGTCCATGTATGCCGGGGCAGCGCGTGCGCTGCCCGTGCTGAAGGTGCAGTTCACGGACCCGGGCAGGACCATTGCCTACGTCAGCCCCGATTCGGGCGACGTGGTTCTGAGCCTGGATCGGGCCCAGCGCACGGGCCGCTGGCTGTTCAACTTCCTGCATAGCTGGGACTTGTCGTGGATGCTGCGCAGTGCCTGGCCGCGCGACCTTGTGCTGGTGTTGTTGAGCATCGGGGCGTTCGCCGTTTCGGTGACCGGCGTGGTGCTGGGATACCGGCGGCTCGTGCTGTTCATCGGCCGCAAGAAGCACTATTCATAAAAAATGAAGCTGCTGACGCTTATAAATAAAGGGTTTCAGATATAAAAATACCTGAAACCATTGTATATCGCGCGGAAGAAGCTACTTTTTTTATCAATCCTGTGCCAAGGCTGCCTTGCGCCAGGCGGTGGCAGCGGCTGCCGGGTCGCCGCGCTGCTCGGCCAGCACGGCCAGTGCCCGCCAGCAACTGGCCTGCAGGGCGTTGTCGTTCAACCGGGGCAGGCTTTGGCGCAGCAATTGTTCGGCCTTGCCCCACAACTGGCGCTGCACGCAGGCCATGCCGCCCAGGTATTGCAGCAGGGCTTCCTTGGGGTATTGGTGCTGGGCCTGTTCGATGCGTTTGAGCCAGGCGCCGTCCAGGTCTTCCAGGCTGTGTTGCAAGGCCAGGAACAGGCGCTGGGCCTGGTAGTGGGGCAGTTGCCCCTGGATGTAGGCCTCCCAGATGGGCAGCAGCCATTGCCGGGCCTGGGCAGCATCGCCTGCCAGGGCGATCCACCGGCGCACGGCGGGCAGGGCAATGTCGGGGTGCTGCTGCTCGGTGGCGGGCAGGCTGCGCCAGAGTTTTTCCAGTTGCTGGGTATCGTGACAGGCGCGGATTTCCTCGCCGACCAGGCTGGCAATCAGGCTGCTGGCACTGTCCGGGGTGAAGCCGCCGTGCTTGGCCAGCAGGCGGGCGGTTTCCAGGGCAGCGGCGTTGTCCCGCGCCAGCCGCGCGGCCTTCAGCTTGATGCGCAGCGCCAGCGTGCGCCGGGCCGCCCCGTGCGGCAACTGGGCCAGGCGGTGCAGGCTTTCCTGCGGATTGCGGTCGTCCAGGGCCCAGCGGGCGGCCCGCATCTGGGCGCCTTCGCGCACTTCCTGGGCCAGGGGGCTGGGCTGCTGGCTGGTGTCCTCCAGAAGCTGGGCGTAGTGCCGGTCGCGGGCGCCGGGGTCTTGCAGGGCATGGGCGCTGTCGGCGGCCAACAGGTGGGCGATGGAGCGCAGGCTGCTATCCAGCGGCACGGCGGCGTTGCTGTGGTGCAGGCTGGCGCTGTGCGCCAGCAGCTCCTGCGCGGATTTGCCGGCCCGCACGAAGCGCCCGGCCTGCTGGTGGGCCAGGCTGCTGATGAGGGCGGCGTAGAGCTGGCGCTCCTTTTGCTGCTGGCGCCAGCGCCGCGTCTGCGCGGGCAATTGCCCCAGCACGGCGATGCCGCGCAGGCTGGCGTAGCACAGCACGAACAGGGCCAGCAGCGCAAGCAGCGCCATGTTCAGCGAAATATCGACCCGGTACGGCGGCCAGAACAGGCTGACCATGCCCTGGTTGTTGCCCGCAAACAGGGCCAGGGCGACGGCCAGGGCGAACAGGCCCACAAACCACAGTGCGGCACGCATCATTGCGGTGATTTCCTTCTCGTTATTCCCGGCGGGCCGTGGCGTTGGCCAGGGCGGTCAGGGTGTCGTCCAGGCTGGGCTGCTGGTTGTTGCGCAACTGCTCCTGCAACTGGGCCAGGGTGGCCTGGACGCTGTGGGTGCGCCGGGCATTGGCCACGAAGTATTTGCCGATGCTGGCCTGCACCACGCCCAGGTCGGAGGCCGCAGCGGTGTACTGGCGCCCGAGGATGGCCAGCCGGGCGTTGAGCAGTTGCAACTTGAGGTTTTCGCGCAGGAAGATGCCTTCCTGCGGGGCCAGCAGCGCTGCTTCCGGGCCGGAGATGGTGCTGACGCGCAGCAGGTCACCGGCTTCGGCGCGGATGCTGCCCCACAGCGCTCGGCCCTGCGCCTGCCAGCCTTGCCACCAGGACGGGGCGGTGGCTGCCGCAGCGTCGGCATCGGTACGGGGGGCCGTGGCGTGGCGCGGCGGCAGGGCTTCCTGCGCCGTGGTGGGCTGGCCGTTTTGCAGGGGCAGCTCGTCGAGTTGGCGCAGCACCTCGTCCAGGCGGGTGAGCAGGCTGGCGGTATCGACCGACTGGGTCTGGCGCAGGCGCTCCAGATCGCGCTCCATGGCGCGTTGCACCAGGGCCAGACTGGGCTGGGCCGCGCCTTCGATGCGCTTGCTGGCGCTTTTCAGGCTGGCGATCAGCGGGGCGGTGCTGCCGGTGAGCTGGGCCTGTTGCACGGCCAGACGCATGGCCGCTTCCAGATCGAGGGCCAAAGTGTCCTCGCGCGAGCGCGACAAGTTATGCACCAGTTCTTCCAACTGGCCGCGTTGCAGGCTGACGTCGGCCAGCCGGGCTTCGGCCACGGTCAGGCGAGCGTTGGCGGCCAGCACCTGCTCCTGCGCCTCTTTGGCCAGGGTACGGGCTTCCTGCGCCTGGGCGTTGGCCTGGGCGCTTTGCTGGGCCAGCCGCTCCTGCATGGTCTGCACCTTGTTCCAGGCCGTCAGGCTGCCGGCCAATCCGGCGGCAGCCAGCAGCAGGGCCAGCCACGTCCAGCCGGGGGCCGCCGGGGTCGGGGTGCGGGGCGCTGCAGCGTCGAAGGGCACAGCGTGGGAGGGGATGGTGGGGCCGTCAGCACTCATGACTGCGATTGTATAAAGCGGTGGATGTCGTCCAGTGCCGGGCGGGCCGTCAGCACCCGGCCAAAGCCGAGGGCCTGCGCCTGCTGCGCGATACGGGGGTGGGTGGCCAGCGCGGTGTGCGCCTGCCAGGTCAGTTCGGGGGCCAGGGCGGCCAGATGCTGCAGGCACTCGCTGCTGCTGAACAGCCAGCACGCGCCCTGGGCGTGCAACTGGTGCAGCCGGGCCTGCCAGGCGGGCGTGGCCGCGGGCGCATGGCGTTCATACACCGGGGCGAACACGGCCTGGGCGCCCCGGGCCTGCAATTGCGTGGCCAGCCAGGCGCGGCCCGTGCCCTGGGCCGGTTCGGGATTGTTCAGCCCGTCGGCACCGCGCACGATCAGCACGCGGTCGCCGTCACGTACCTGGGGAGCGACGACGGCCCACAGGGTTTCCGATTCGAACTGCGCGGCATCGGCTGGGGGCGCGTCGATCTGTGCGGCGGCCACGCCGGCTTCGCGCAACGCTTGCGTGGTGCCCGGCCCGGGCGACCAGCAAAGCGCGGTCAGCGTCGTCGGCGTGACGGCGGCGGCCTGCACCAGCGGATGGGCAAAAAAGTAGCGCACGGCATTCGCGCTGACAAACATCAGCGCCCGGTAGTGCAGGCCGTGCGCCATGCCCGCCAGCGCCGCCTGCAGGGCGGCTTGCGCCTGCGGGCTGCGGCTGGGGCCGATGTCCATGAGCGGCAGGCCCTCGGCACGGTGGCCCCGGGCTTGCAAGGCTTGCACCCAGCGCTGGTTGTCCGGTTCGGGCCGGGTGACGATGAGGGGCAGGGCGGCCATGGCGGTTCAGTGGCTTTGCACTTTGGCGCCGCCCGCTTGCAGCGCCTGGGCCACGGCCAGCCCCAGGGCGTCGGCCTGCGCCAGGGTGGTGACGCTGGCCTGCTGCTGCGCCCGCACCAGGGGCTGCCGGCCTTCCGGATCGCCCCAGGCGGCGCGGATGGACAGGGTGTCACCTTCCAGCGTGGCGTAGGCGGCCAGCGGCACCGAGCAACTGCCGCCCATGCCCCGGCTGACGGCGCGTTCCGCCGTCACGCGCAGCCACGTCGGCATGTCGACCAGCGGGGCCAGGGCGGTGCGCAGGTCTTCGCGGTCGCTGCGGATTTCGATGCCCAGGGCGCCCTGGCCGGCGGCGGGCAGCATTTCTTCCGGTTCGAAGATGCTGCGGATGCGCTCGTCCATCTTCAGGCGCTTGAGGCCCGCAGCGGCCAGCACGATGGCGTCATACTGGCCTTCGTCGAGCTTGCGCAGGCGCGTATCGAGGTTGCCGCGCAGGGGCACAATCTGCAAGTCCGGGCGCAGGCCGTGCAGCAGCACCTGGCGGCGCAGGCTGGAGGTGCCCACCACCGCGCCCTGCGGCAGCTCGGCCAGGTTGGCGTAGCGGGGCGAGACAAAGGCATCGCGCGGGTCTTCACGTTCCATCACACAGGCCAGGGCGAAGCCGCCCGGCAGCTCCATGGGCACGTCCTTGAGCGAATGCACGGCAATGTGGGCGCGGCCTTCTTCCAGGGCCACTTCCAGCTCTTTCACGAACAGGCCCTTGCCGCCGACCTTGGACAGGGTGCGGTCCAGAATCTGGTCGCCCTTGGTCGTCATGCCCAGCAGCTCCACCGCATGGCCCATCTGGCGCAGCAGTGCCTGGACGTGTTCGGCCTGCCACAGGGCCAGACGGCTTTCCCGGGTGGCGATGACGAGGGGGGTATTTTTCAGCGATGGGTGCATTTTGTTCAGTAGCGCAGGCCAGAATAAGCAATCTGGGATGCTAGCATGTGGCGCTGCAATATCCGGACTTTGGAGTATTTCTAACAATGCAAGCCATCCATAGCGCTGCGGGTACGACACCCCCCCCTTCCCAGGACACCCAGGACAAGGACAAGCCTTTGCAGGAAGACATCCGTCTGCTGGGCAGGATTCTGGGCGACATCATTCGGGAGCAAGAGGGTGCGGCGGCGTTTACCTTGATCGAGCAGGTGCGCCAGCTTTCGGTGGGTTTTCGCCGCGACCATGACCCGGAGGCCGATCGGCAATTGAAAGCCCTGCTCACCAGCCTGAGTACCGGGCAGACGGTCAGCGTCATCCGCGCCTTTACCTATTTCAGCCATCTGGCCAATCTGGCCGAAGACCGCCACCACCTGCGCCGCCGTGCCATCCACGAGCGTGCGGGCAGCGCCCAGGAAGGCAGCATCGAAGTGGCCTTTGCCCGTTTGCAGCAGGCCGGCATCACGCCCGGCGCCATCGCCCAGACGCTGGCCAAGGCCTACGTGGCCCCGGTACTCACCGCCCACCCCACCGAGGTGCAGCGCCAGAGCATTCTGCAGGCCGAGCGCGACATCGCCCGCCTGCTGGCCGAGCGCGACGACATCAGCGCCCGCGCCCAGTTGTTTGCCGGCAGCAAGGATGCCCTGACCCCGCGCCAGCTGGCCGCCAACGAGGCGCAACTGCGTGCCCGCGTCGAGCAGCTGTGGCAGACGCGGCTGCTGCGCCACTCCAAGCTGACGGTGGCCGACGAAATCGAAAACGCCCTGAGCTATTACGAAACCACCTTCCTGCACGAACTGCCCAAGCTCTATGCCAGCCTGGAAGAAGCCCTGCCGGGGCAGGACATCCACAGCTTCATGCGCATGGGCCAATGGATTGGCGGCGACCGCGACGGCAACCCCAACGTCACCGCCCCCACGCTGGAGCTGGCCCTGCGCCGCCAGAGCGAGGTGGCGCTGCGCCACTACCTGAATGAAGTCCACGCCCTGGGCGCAGAGCTGTCCATGTCCAGCGTGCTGGTCAAGGTCACGCCCGCCATGCAGGTGCTGGCCTTGTCCTCGCCCGACACCAACTCGCACCGCCAGGACGAACCCTATCGCCGCGCCCTGACCGGCGTGTATGCCCGGCTGGCCGCCACGCTCACGCAACTGACCGGCGGGCGCGAGGCCGAGCGCCACGCCGTCGCCGCGCAAAACCCCTATGGTAGCGCCGCCGAGTTCCTGCAGGACTTGCAGACCATCGACGCCTCCCTGTCGCGCCACAACGGCGAGGCGCTGGCCCTGCACCGCCTGCGTCCGCTGATCCGCGCCGTGCAGGTGTTCGGCTTTCATCTGGCCACGGTGGACTTGCGCCAAAGCTCGGACAAGCACGAGGAAGTGCTGGCCGACCTGCTGCGCACCGCCCGTGTCGAGGACAACTACAGCAGCCTGGACGAAGCCCAGCGCTGCGCCCTGCTGCAACGCCTGCTGTGCGATGCGCGTCCGCTGCGCGTGGTCGGTGCCCAGTACGCGCCGCTCACCGTCAGCGAAATCGCCATTTTCGAGATGGCGCACAAGATGCTGCAAACCTACGGGCGCGAAGCCATCCTGCACTACATCATCAGCCACACCGAAACGGTGAGCGACCTGCTGGAAGTGCTCCTGCTGCAAAAGGAAGTGGGCCTGGTGCGAGGAACATTGGATGCACAGGCCACGGCCGACCTCATTGTGGTGCCGCTGTTCGAGACCATCGAAGACCTGCGCAATGCCGCGCCCATCATGCGCGAGTTCTATGCCCTGCCGGGCATTGCCGCCATGGTG
>JAHRXD010000130.1 GCA_019104825.1 Comamonas sp. | reverse complement strand
GGCCTTTAGCGCTTTATGGATAAGCGCTGAAAGCTATGAAAATGAAATCAGTCCGCCAGAACACGGCGCAGGCAGGGCCGGGACGGCCAGGGACAGCGGGCATGGTGTGTATCCAGGGGCTGAAAGGAGGGGCGAAGGGCGCAATTTTAGGCGCTGCCCGCTGCTGCCGGTCAGGCTGGGGATATGCCGCCGGGGGCGTAGAGCGTGGCCAGGGGGGCGCGGCATTGCCCCCACAGGCGCAGCTGCGCCAGTTGCGCCATGCGCACGCCCATGGCCGTGGGGGCGGAGAGCGTGGCCAGTGCGGCAATGCCCACGCGGGCGCATTTGCGCACCAGCTCGTGGCTGCCCCGGCTGGACAGCAGCACGAAGCCCGGCGTGCCCAGCAGATCGGCCTGGGCCAGTTGGCCGATGAGCTTGTCCAGCGCGTTGTGGCGGCCCACGTCCTCCATCACGCACAGCAGCTCTCCGGCCAGATTGGCCCAGGCGGCGGCGTGGGTGGAGTGGGTTTGCCGGTGCAGCGGCTGGTTGGCGTGCAGTGCCTGCATGCCGTGCAGCACCGTGGTCGCATCGACCTGCGCCAGCCACGGCGGGGCGGGCAGGGGCGGGCAGTCCAGGTCCAGGCCGACAAAGCTTTCCACCCCGCAGATGCCGCAGCCGGTGCGCCCGCTCAGGCTGCGGCGCTTGGTTTGCAGGCGGGTCATGCAGCGGGCGGCGATGTCCAGCGTGACCTGCACGGCGTCGATGCCGTCGGGCAGGCCGGTGCTGCCGCCGGGCAGGGGCTGCACCTGGATGTCGTAGCAATCGGCGGGCTGGTCGATGATGCCTTCGGTCAGGGCAAAGCCCAGGGCCAGGGCGGGCAGATCGTCCGGCGTGACCATCATCACCGCGTGGCTGATGCCGTTGAACACCAGGGCCACCGGGACTTCGCCGGCCAGCATTTGCAGCATGGACGATTCGATGTGCGGCGCTTGCAGCCCGTACTGGGTGACGGCGGTGTGCATGGTGCTGGGCGGGAGGGCGGGGGCATCGTCGGACATAGGGCGCCGATGATAGGGGGTTCCGCAATCGCCTGCGGCCGCCCAGGCGCTGTGCTGGCTAGAACGTGTTGGCGATCTAACGCAGCAGTGCCACGCCCTTGACGTGGGCCAGCACGGCCTGCCCCACGGCCAGCTGCAGGGTGCGGGCCGAGCGGCTGCTGACCTGGGCCAGCAGGGCGCTGCCGCCCACGTCCAGCGCCGCCAGCACCTGGCCGGGGCCGTCGTCGCGCAGCGCGGTGATGGTGGCGGGCAGGCTGTTGAGCAGGGTGCTGTCCGTCAGCGGCGTCAGGCTCAGGCTCACGTCCCGCGCGGCAATGCACAGGCGCACCGGGCTGCCGATGGGCAGGGGGGCGACTTGCGGCCCCGTCGGCAACAGCAACTGTCCACCGGCAAAGCCGATGGTGCAGAGGTGGTCGCTTTCGTCCTCGTCGTCGTCCCGGGCCAGCAGCACGCCTTCCAGCACCGCCGTGGCATTGCCGGTCAGGGGCTGGTCGATGTGGCTGAGGATGTCGGTCGCGCTGCCGTGGCGCAGCGCCTGCCCGCGCTCCAGCAGCACGACGTGCTGGGCCAGCCGCAGCACTTCCTCCTGTGCGTGGCTGACGTACAGCACGGGGATCGCCAGCTCGCGCTGCAAGGTTTCCAGATAGGGCAGCACCTCGGCCTTGCGCGAGGCGTCCAGCGCGGACAGGGGTTCGTCCATCAGCAGCAATTGCGGGCTGGTCGCCAGGGCGCGGGCAATGGTCACGCGCTGGCGCTCGCCGCCCGACAAGGTGCTGCTGCTGCGCTGCAAAAGGTGGCCGATGCCCAGCAGCGCCACCACCTGCTCCAGCGCCACCTTGCGCCGTGCGGGTGGCGTGCGCCGCAGGCCGAACTCCAGGTTGCCCTGCACGTTCAGGTGGGCGAACAGGCTGGCCTCCTGAAACACATAGCCCAGGGCGCGGCGGTGCGTGGGCAGCCAGGTCTGCCGGGCATCGTCCTGCCACACCTGGGCGCCGATGCGCACGTGGCCCGCCGCCCGTTCCAGCCCGGCAATGGCCCGCAGCACCGTGGTCTTGCCGCAGCCCGAAGGGCCGTACAGCGCGGTGAAGCCCCGGGCGGGCAGTTGCAGTTGCACGTCCAGCGTAAAGCCGTGGCGCGGCAGGCGCAGGGCGATGTCGATGGTGTCCCCGATGGGGTCGTCGTTCATGCCCGCTCCTGCCGGGGCTGCAGCCAGTGCAGGGCCATCAGCACCACGAAGGCGAATACCAGCATCCCCAGCGCCAGCGCGTGTGCCTGGCCGTACTCCATCGCCTCGACATGGTCGTAAATCTGCACCGACACCACCCGCGTGCTGCCGGGAATGTTGCCGCCTAGCATCAGCACCACGCCAAATTCGCCCACCGTGTGCGCAAAGCACAGCACGGCAGCGGTCATGAAGCCGGGGCGAGCCAGGGGCAGCACGACGTTGCAGAAGGTGTCCCAGCGCCCCGCCCCCAGGGTGGCGGCCACTTCCAGCGGGCGGCGGCCCAGGGTTTCAAAGGCCCGTTGCAGCGGCTGCACGGCAAAGGGCAGGGAATAGACCAGCGAGCCGATCACCAGCCCGCTGAAGGTAAACGGCAGGCGCGGCCAGCCCAGGCGGTCCATCAAGCCGCCGATCGGCCCGTGCGGGCCGAGAAACACCAGCAGGTAAAAGCCGATCACCGTGGGCGGCAGCACCAGCGGCAGCGCCACCACGGCCCCGATCGGGCCGCGCCAGCGCGACGGCGTGTGCGCCAGCCACCACGCCAGCGGCGTACACAGCACCAGCAGCAGCACGGTGGTGACGCCGGCCAGCCTGAGCGTGAGGGCGATGGCCTGCCAGTCCTCGGGGCTGAAAATCATATAGCTGTTACTGCTGATGAATAAAGGTTTTCAGAATGAAAATACCTTGAAAATCAATCAATACGTGCGCAAGCAGCTTTAAAAAGCATAGCCGTAGGATTGCATGATGGCGCGTGCCTGCGGCCCCTTCAGGTAATCCAGCAGTGCCTGCGCAGCCGGGTTGCTGCTGGCGCGTTGCAGCACGATGGCGTCCTGGCGGATGGGCGAATACAGCTCTGCGGGCACGATCCAGGCCGAGCCGGATTGCAGCTTGCCGTCCTTCATCACCTGCGAGGCGGCGACAAAGCCCAGCTCCGCATTGCCCGAGGCGGCGAACTGGTAGGTCTGCCCGATGTTCTCGCCCAGCACGGTGCGCTGCGCCACGCTGTCGGCCAGATTCAGTTTCTGCAAGGTTTCCTGCGCGGCCGCGCCGTAGGGGGCCAGCTTGGGGTTGGCAATGGCAATGTGGCGCCAGGTGCCGGTTTTCAGCACCTCGCCCGCGTTGTCCACGTAACCGGCCTGGGCGCTCCACAGCACCAGTTGGCCCTTGGCGTAGGTGAACTGGCTGTCGGCCACGGCCATTTTTTCGTTGGCCAGCTTGGTCGGGGTGCTGGCGTCGGCCGACAGCAGCACGTCGAACGGCGCCCCGTTGTTGATCTGGGCGTAGAACTTGCCCGTCGCCCCGAACGAAAGCTGCGCCTCGTGGCCCGTGGCCTTGGCGAACAGGGGCGCAATCTCCTGCATCGGGGCGGTGAAGTTGGCGGCGACGGCAACCGCGACGGTATCGGCCTGGGCTGTGCCGAAAATGAGACAAAGAGCCAATCCGGCAAAACGACGCATGACAAACCTTTCCAAGTGAGGATGGGAGGGCAAAGTCTATCGGGTAAACCCCCTGCGCCGGCAGTGGTAGGCTTGGGCGGACTTGCGCTGGATCATTGGCCCTAGTATTTGCCACAATAGCGCCCATATGATGAAAGGCGACAAGCCTCGTTCCGGACAGCCAGCGCCTGCGCTGGACGCCGAAACACAGAAGAAAGCACCCCAGTGAATACCCAAGCATCCATCCCCTCCGAACTCCCGGCTGACCAGGCTCCCCGGCGCTACATGGGGCGCCCCGAAACCGAAGGCGTCGCCGCCAGCGGTCAGGCCGCACGCACCGAAGGCTTTGGTGACGCGGTCGAAATCTGGCTGCACATCCCGCCCAACACCCAGTCCCTGCTGCTGGTCGAGGCGCTGGGGGGTGCCACCGGCCCGGAAATCACCGCCCAGCAACGCGCCGACATCGAGCGCGTGGGCTGGTGCGAGGAAGTGGCCTACCACGCCGGTTACGACCAGTACTGGAAAATGCCCACTTTCGGCGCCATTCTGAGCATGCCCAAGCACTACAAAATCCCCATGCCCCAGGCGAACCATGTCAAGGTGCAGTCCAAGCTGGTCAAGCAGGGCGAATCCCGGGGCTTCTGGATGCGTGTGCGGCTGCGCGGCAGCGAGGAACTGGCGCAGGAGTAAGCTGCCCAGCCCCCCAACAGGCACCTGCGGGTGCCTTTTTCATGCAGGGAGTCCCTGCTTTTTTAAGGAATGGAGTGCCGCCATGCGGGTTTTGACTTCTTGGATGCGGCCCCTGGCCCTGGCTTTGGGGCTGGCTGCCGCCGGGGCGTGCGCTGCCCCCGCCGTGCAGGTGACGACGGCCCAGGGCGCGGAGCAGGGCGGTGCCCCGGCATGGCAGGCGCCGCCCAATGCGCAGTTGCCGTTTGCCGTGACCGGCAAGGCCAAGGGCTTTGCCTTCAACGCCAGCGCCCAGTTGCAGTGGCAAGTGGCGGATGGGCGCTACGAAGCGGTGCAGGAAGTGCGCATGCCGCTGCTGGGCGGGCGGCGCCAGTCGAGCGTCGGCCAGGTGACGGAACACGGCCTGCAACCCGAGGTCTTCATCGACCGCGCCCGCAAGGAATACCGCGTCAGCTTCGATGCCGCTGCCGGGCAGATCGTCTTCAGCCGGGGCAGCGCCCCTGCGCCGTGGGCTGCCCTGACGCAGGACCGGGTCAGCGCGTTCTTCCAGGTTGGCGGGATGCTGGCCGCCGCGCCCCGGGCCTACCCGGGCGGTACGCGCATCACCGTGCAGGCGGCCAGCAACAAAAGCGTCAAGCCCTGGGTGTTTGTCATAGATCGTCAGGAAACCCTGCAATTGCCGGCCGGGCCGGTGGCGGCGCTCAAGCTGCTGCACCTGGATGCCGATAACGCAGAGGCAGGGGCGCAGGCCAGTCACTCGGCCTTGTGGCTGGCACCGCAGTGGGGTTATCTGCCCGTGCGCATCCGTATGGAGGAAAGCGCGAATGACAGCCTCGATCTGCAACTGCAAACTGTGCCGCAGGAACTTCGCGGTATGCCAAGCACCCAACCCGTAACACGATGAAAGGAGGGCCACACCATGCAAATGCTGTACGACTCGGACACTTTCGTGGTCCTGCACATGCAGCCCGACCTGGGGCTGCCGGAAAAGATCATCCTCTCGGACGGCACCACCGAAACCCCGGCCCTGCCGCGCCACGGTTTCGAGATCGTGGACAAACGCTCGGGCAAGGAGGTGTACCTGGACGGCGCCTGGGCCGAACTGTTCCAGCGCCAGATTCACGCCTGGCAGAACGAATCCCCCTCCGAGGAAGAGGTCGAGGCCACGCTGGAGCGCTATGCCAGCCTGGCGCAAAACCCGGTGCTGATCCATTGATCTATCGATTTGACCGCAGCCCCCCAGCGGGGCGCGGCCCCCGCATTGCTGCGACAATCAGCCGGTTATGACCCACGCCTACATCCTGACCCTGTCCTGCCCCGACCGCCTGGGGCTGGTGCATACCGTCTCCGGCTTTCTGCTGGAGCAAAGCGCCAACATCGAAGAAGCGGCCCAATACAACGACCCGGCCACCGGCCTGTTTTTCATGCGCGTGCAGTTCGCTTGCAGTGCGCACGACCTGGCCAGCCTGAAAACGGCGTTCGCCGCCCTGGCCGAGCCGCTGCAGATGCGCTGGAGCATCCACCCCGAGGCCGAGCGCATGAAGACCGTCATCATGGTCAGCCGCCAGGGCCACTGCCTGAACGACCTGCTGTTCCGCTTCAAATCCGGGCTGCTGCCGGTGGACATCCGCGCCATCATCAGCAACCACCGCGACTTCTACCAGCTGGCGGCCAGCTACAACATCCCCTTCCACCACATTCCCGTCACCGCTGCCACCAAGGCCCAGGCCGAGGCCCGCCAACTGGAGGTGATCGAGCAGGAGGGCGCAGAGCTGGTCGTGCTGGCCCGCTACATGCAGGTACTCTCCAACGACCTGTGCCAGCAGTTGCAGGGCCGGGCGATCAACATTCACCACAGCTTTTTGCCCAGCTTCAAGGGCGCCAAGCCCTATTACCAGGCGCACGAGCGCGGCGTGAAGCTGATCGGCGCCACGGCGCACTATGTCACCGCCGACCTGGACGAAGGCCCCATCATCGAGCAGGACGTGGCCCGTGCCGACCACACCGACACGGTGGACGACCTGACCGCCCGTGGCCAGGACACCGAAAGCCAGGTGCTGGCCCGCGCCGTACAGTGGCACAGCGAGCGCCGGGTCATCCTGAACGGCCATAAAACCGTGGTGTTCCGCTGATGACTACGCCCCGCGCCGGCCGCCCCAGTTTCGATAGCCGTGCAGCGCGGCGTATTCCTCCCATCCAATGCCTGCTGACGTTCGAGGCCCTGGCACGGCTGCGCAGCGTGACGCTGACGGCCGATGAACTCAGCGTCACGCCCAGCGCCGTCAGCCACCGTGTGCGCCAGTTGGAAGAAGTGCTGGGCACCCAGCTCTTTGGCCGCTCCGATTTCTCCCTGACGACCGAGGGCATCAACTACCTGCAACAGGTGCGCGAGGGCCTGGGAGCGCTGCAACGCTTTCCCAACCTGCCGCTGTCGTCCGGGCGCAAGCGCCTGAAAATCGCCGTCACGCCCACCTTTGCCCGGTGCTTGCTGATCCCCAAACTCTCGCAATTCACCGCTGCGTACCCGGAAATCGACATCGCCCTGCAGGTCGCCATTCCGCTGCTGGACGTGGTGGCCGAGGATGCCGACCTGATCGTGCGCTACGGCACCGGCCACTATGCCGACGTGGAACACATGGAAGTGGCCCGCGATGTCTACACCCCCCTGGCCTCGCCCGCCTTCCTGCGCCAGTACGGCCCCATCGACACGCCCGAAGACCTGGACGGCCTGCCCCTGCTGCGCAGCCCGCTGGAGCCGTGGCAGCCCTGGTTCAAGGCGGCGGGCCTGGACTGGGCCGAACCGCTGGAGGGTTCGCAATTCAACGACGTGGGCCTGCTGTGCGACGCCGCCGCCGGCGGCCTGGGCGTGGCCCCGGTGCGCCTGAAGCTGGGCATGCCGTGGCTGGACAACGGCACGCTGGTGCGGCTGTTCGACCTGGACGTGCCCAGCGCCAACGCCCATTACCTGTGCTGGCGCACCGGTACCATGGACCGCTGGGAATGCAATGCCTTTGCCGAATGGCTGGTCAAAGCCGTTAATTGAAAACGGGAGCTTCTTACGCTGATGTTCATTGATTTTCAGGGATAAAAATACCTGAAATCGTTTATTCATCAGCGGAACAAGCTCCTGTTTTGAATACATCCGCTTTCACGGCCTGCTGCAAGAAAGTTCACGCCGGCCTGCCGGGTGCATCGTCTACAGTCACGCCATGATGACCGCTACCGAAACCCCTACGGCGTCCGAGCGCTCGGCCCGCCAGACCGAAGTGGTGCAGGCATTGGGCCAGCACCTGCCGGCGCATACTTTACTGTGGCAATCCGAAGACACCACCCCCTACGAATGCGACGGCCTGACTGCCTACCGCCAGCGCCCGCTGGTCGTGGCGCTGCCCGAAACCTATGCGCAGGTGCAGGCTGTGCTGCAGGTCTGCCACCGCCTGCAGGTGCCCGTGGTGGCACGCGGCGCGGGCACCGGCCTGTCCGGCGGGGCCATGCCGCACGCCATGGGCGTGACGCTGTCGCTGGCCAAGTTCAACAAGATTCTCGACCTTGATCCCCTCAGCCGCACCGCCCGCGTGCAGTGCGGCGTGCGCAACCTGGCCATCAGCGACGCCGCTGCGCCCCACGGCCTGTATTACGCCCCCGACCCCAGCAGCCAGATCGCCTGCACCATCGGCGGCAACGTGGCGGAAAACTCCGGCGGCGTGCATTGCCTGAAATACGGCCTGACCGTCCACAACATCCTGAAAGTGGAAGGCTTTACCGTGGCCGGCGAGCCGATCGCGTTCGGCAGCACGGCGCTGGACACGCCCGGCTACGACCTGCTGGCGGTGATGATGGGCAGCGAAGGCATGCTGGCCGTGGTGACGGAAGTCACCGTCAAGCTCGTCCCCAAGCCGCAACTGGCCCGCTGCATCATGGCCAGCTTTGACGACGTGCGCAAAGCCGGTGATGCCGTGGCCGCCGTGATCGCCCAGGGCATCATCCCCGCCGGGCTGGAAATGATGGACAAGCCCATGACCGCCGCCGTGGAGGACTTCGTCAAGGCCGGCTACGACCT
>JAHRXD010000039.1 GCA_019104825.1 Comamonas sp. | reverse complement strand
GGGGCTGGTATAGACGGTAAAGCCCTGGTAGCCGTGGCCGCTTTTGCGCTCGGTGCGGGCCAGGGCGTATTCCTCGTGCGTTTGCGGGTGCAAAAAAACGGGAAAGTCCCGCCCCACCGGGGTAAAGCCCTGGGCCACCATCTCCTCGGGCGTGGCCCCCACCACCAGCCAATCGCGGTCATGCACCGGCAGGCCGAGCAGGGCATCGCGCACCGCGCCGCCAACTTGGTAAATCTTCATTCCGGCAGTGTAGGGCCGCTGCGGTAGGGTTCCAGGAACGGCACGAAATCGTTCTCTGCCGCAGCATCCGCGCACCACTGCTGCAAGGCGGGCAAGGCCAGCACCCGCTGCACGTAAGCCTGCACGCTGGCGGGCATGGCGCAGGGCAGCGCATAGGTTTGCAGGCGCAGCCAGACCGGGGCCAGATAGGCGTCGGCCATGCCGAAGGCGCCGAACAGCATCGGACCGGGGCTGCTTTGCAACAGGGCGGCGCAGCGCTCCAGCAGGTGGTGTACGTCCTCGCGCAAGGCGGCCTGTTCCGGCCAGATTCTGGCGCCCACTTCGGGCAGGCGGGCGCTGACGTTCATCGGGCAGTGCTGGCGCAGGGCGGTAAAGCCGCTGTGCATATCCGCGCACAGCCCGCGTGCCTGGGCGCGGGCGGCCGAAGCGGCAGGCCAGATGCCGGCCTGGGGCAAGGCTTCGGCCAGGGTTTCGGCAATCGCCAGGCTGTCCCACACGGCCACGCCGTCCAGCACCAGCACCGGCACCTTGCCGCTGGGCGTGAGCTGCCGCAGGCGCTGCTTGAACTGCGCATCGGCCTGGAAACCGTCGAAGCGCAGCGGCACTTCCTCGAACGCAATGCCCAGCCCGCGCAGCGCCAGCCAGGGGCGCAGCGACCAGGAGGAGTAATTTTTGTTACCGATGAAAAGCTGCAGCATGGTGCCTCCCGCAAAAAGCACCCACTCTAGCCAGCCCCCGGCAGCACGGTGGTGTAATCGCCGCCATGCACACACGCGCCTTGGTTTTATTTTCCGGCGGCCAGGACTCGACCACCTGCCTGGCCCACGCCCTCGCCCACTACGCCCATGTGGAAACCCTGGGCTTCGACTACGGCCAGCGCCACAGCGTGGAGCTGCAGGCCCGCCAGACGGTACTGCAGCGCCTGCGGACGCAGTTTCCGGCCTGGGCCGCGCGGCTGGGCGAAGACCATGTGCTGAACGTCGATGTGATCGGGCAGATCGGCGGCTCGTCGCTCACCGACGACGTGGCCATCGCCATGCAGCAGGACGGCCTGCCCAACACCTTCGTGCCCGGGCGCAACCTGCTGTTCATGACGCTGGCCGGGGCGCTGGCCTACCGCCGGGGGCTGCAAGTGCTGGTCACCGGGGTGAGCGAGGCCGACTTTTCCGGCTACCCCGACTGCCGCGACGACACCATGAAGGCCATGCAGCTGGCGCTGAACCTGGGGCTGGAGCGGCGCCTGCGCATCGGCACCCCGCTGATGTGGCGCGACAAGGCAGCCATCTGGCAACTGGCATTCGACCTGGGCGGCCCGGCGCTGATCGACCTGATCGTGCAAGACAGCCATACCTGCTACCAGGGCGAACGCACGCCCCACGCCTGGGGCGCCGGCTGCGGGCAATGCCCGGCGTGCCGATTGCGGGCGGACGGGTGGCAGCGCTGGCAGACGCAGCGGCAGACCCAAAAGTAAAAACGTCTTGATTTGCGCTCTAAACCGCGCAGATCGTTTCCGGCTGCCCCGTATCCTGCGCAGCGGCGGCCTGCCAGATGGCGTCCAGGTCGGGGAAGGACCAATGCTCCGGGTCTTCGCGCTGGAGAATGCGCAGGTTGGCCACGCAGCACAAATCCGTCGGCTGCGGCGGCACCAGAAACTGGCTGCGCGTAGTGTCGTAAAAACGCACCACCTTGGGGGCCAGCAGATTGTCCTGGCACGGCGCATAGACCACGGCAAGCTCGCCATTGCTCAGGCGCACCAGGCTGCCGATCGGGTAGACGCCCAGGGCCTTGACGAAGGCGCTGAAGAGATGGTTATCCAGATGCCCGTTGCACCACTGGGCCATGCGCTGCAGCGCCACGGCCGGCGACCAGCCTTTCTTGTAGGGCCGGTTCGAGGTCACGGCATCGTACACATCGCAAATGGCATTCATGCGGGCCAGCTCGGTGACCGCATCGCCTTGCAGGCGATCGGGATAGCCCCGGCCGTCGATGCGCTCGTGGTGGTGGCGGCAGGCATCGAGGACGGCTTCGTCGTCGATGGTGTGCCTGAGCAATTCATACCCCGCCACCGGATGGCGCTTCATGTGGGCGAACTCCTCATCGGTCAGGGCCCCGGGCTTGTTCAGGATCGCCTGGTTGGAGCGGGCCTTGCCGATGTCGTGCAGCAAGCCGGCCATGGCCGCGCGATGCACCTGGGCCTCGTCATGGCCGAGCTGGCGGGCCAGCGTCACCATCAGGGCGCTGACCGCCACGGAGTGCATGTAGGTGTAATCGTCCGCCGTTTTCAGGCGGGCCAGGCTGATCAGGGCATCGGGGTTGCGCAGCACCGAGTTGGTGATCTCCTGCACCAGCACGGTGTTGCGGGCCATGTTGATGGCGCGGCCCATGCGGGCCTCGCCGAACATATCCATCACGGCATCGCGGGCTTCGGCACACAGGGCGCGTGCCTGGGCAATCTCCTCGCTCAGGGACGTGGGGGCGGTGCCCAGCAATTCCGGGGCCGTGATGGCGGGCGGAGTCGATTCAATGGGGTGGTCGGGCGTCTGGCTGTCGTCGAGCACGTCCAGCCCCTTGGACAGGTCGATCCACACCTCGGGCACCGTGCTGGAGCGCAATTGCTGCAAGTCCTCGGGATCGTCCAGCACGAAGGTGCTGCGCCAGAAAGGGTGGTGAATCCACGACCCTCCCAAGGCGTGGATATACATCCCCAACCGTAGCTGCTGAACGGTGACCTTTTTAAACATGTCGCAACCTATGACAGGGCCTTAAACCGGAAAAACACCTCCCCGCATGGTAGCCTGTGCCAGCATTTCATTACGAATGTAATTGTTAAGAATTCATGTCGGTTGCGCCGGATCATCCCACTGCAAAAAAAGCTGCCAAGCCCAACCCCGCCCAGCAGGCCATGGTCAAGCTCGGGCTGGTGCGCGACATCGACCTGGCCCTGCACCTGCCGCTGCGCTACGAGGACGAAACGCGCATCACCCTGCTGAAAAACGCCCGCGAGGGCGACACCGTGCAGATCGAGGCCACCGTCACCGCCTGCGAGGTGCAGCTGCGCCCCCGGCGGATGCTGAAAATCACCGTCGATGACGGCAGCGCCACCTGCCAGCTGACGTTCTTCAGCTTCTACGCCTCGCAGCAAAAGGCCATGGCCGTGGGCACGCGCTGGCGCATTCGCGGCGAAGTCAAGGGCGGCTTCTGGGGCCGGCAAATGCTGCACCCCACCTACAAGAAACCCGAAGGGGCGCTGCCCCAGGCGCTCACCCCGGTCTACCCCGTGGCCAACGGCCTGCCGCAGGCGTATATCCGCCGCGCCGTGGCCAGCGCCTTGCAGCGGGTGGCCTTGCCGGAAACATTACCGGAGCATTCCCCGCCCCCCATTCCCAACTATTGGCATGAAAACGGCCTGAAACCCTTACCCAATCTGCGCGAAGCACTTCTGTTTTTGCACAACCCTACGCCCGACGTGGCGCTGGCCACCCTGGAAGACCACAGCCACCCCGCCTGGCAGCGCCTGAAGGCGGAAGAATTGCTGGCCCAGCAGCTCTCGCAATACCAGGCGCGGCAGGAACGTGCCCGCCTGCGGGCGCCGCAATTGCAGCCCTCGGCGCAGCAGGCCGAAGTGGTCACGCAACTGCTGGCCGTGCTGCCGTTCAGCCTGACGGCGGCGCAGCAGCGGGTCACGCAGGAAATCGCCGCCGACATGGCCCGCGCCCAGCCCATGCACCGGCTGCTGCAGGGCGATGTCGGCTCCGGCAAGACCGTGGTGGCCGCGCTGGCGGCCATGCGCTGCATTGCCGCCGGCTGGCAGTGCGCCCTGATGGCGCCGACGGAAATCCTGGCCGAGCAGCACTTTGCCAAACTGGTCGGCTGGCTGGAGGGCATTCTGGCCCCCCTGGGCAAGCAGGTCGCCTGGCTCTCCGGGGCGCAGAAGAAGAAAGAGCGCAACGCCATGCTGGAAATCATCGCCAGCGGCCAGGCCGCCCTGGTCGTCGGCACCCACGCGGTCATTCAGGAACAGGTGCAGTTCCACAACCTGGCGCTGGCCGTGATCGACGAACAGCACCGCTTCGGCGTCGCCCAGCGCCTGGCCCTGCGGCAGAAGCTGGCCCACGCGGCGCTGGAGCCGCATTTGCTGATGATGAGCGCCACCCCCATCCCGCGCACCCTGGCGATGAGCTATTACGCCGACCTGGACGTCTCCATCCTGGACGAGCTGCCGCCCGGGCGTACCCCCATCGTCACCCGCGTACTGCCCGACAGCCGCAAGGACGAGCTGATCGAGCGCCTGGCCGCACAACTGGCCCAGGGGCGGCAGGTCTACTGGGTCTGCCCGCTGATCGAGGAAAGCGAAACCCTCGACCTGAGCAACGCCACCGCCACCCATGCCGAACTCAGTGAAGCCCTGCCCGGCGTGCTGGTCGGCCTGCTGCACTCGCGCATGGCCCCGGCAGAGAAAAAAGCGGTGATGGAGATGTTTGCCAGCGGCCTGATGGGCCTGCTGGTGGCCACCACGGTGATCGAGGTCGGGGTGGACGTGCCCAATGCCTCCCTCATGGTCATCGAGCATGCCGAACGCTTCGGCCTGTCGCAGTTGCACCAGTTGCGCGGGCGTGTCGGGCGCGGGGCCGTGGCCTCGGCCTGCGTGCTGTTGTATTCGGTGGGCGACAGCGGCAAGCTTTCCGACACCGGCAAGGAGCGCCTGCGGGCCATGGCCGAAACCAACGACGGCTTCGAGATCGCCCGGCGCGACCTGGAAATCCGTGGCCCCGGCGAATTTCTCGGCGCCCGCCAGTCCGGCGCGGCCCTGCTGCGCTTTGCCGATCTGGAACACGACCTGGCGCTGCTGGAATGGGCGCGGGAACTGGCCCCGCAAATGCTGCTCCACCACCCGCAGCAGGCCCGGCAGCACATCGAGCGCTGGCTGGGCAGCAAAGCCGAGTATCTGAAGGCATAGCGCAGTTGCATCTAAATCGTTTGTATCCAGATGTGCTATACCCCTGCGTAATTTTGAAATGCGAATGAATCCATGACGCTCACCGAACTGAAATACATCGTCGCCGTGGCCCGGGAAAAGCACTTTGGCCGTGCTGCCGAAGCCTGCTTTGTCTCGCAGCCCACGCTCTCGGTCGCCGTCAAGAAACTGGAGGACGAGCTGGACATCAAGCTCTTCGAGCGCAGCTCCAACGAAGTGACCATCACCCCCCTGGGCGAAGACATCGTGCGCCAGGCGCAAAGCGTGCTGGACCAGGCCGCCGAGATCAAGGAAATCGCCAAGCGCGGCAAAGACCCCCTGGCCGGGGTCCTCACCCTGGGCGTGATCTACACCATCGGCCCCTACCTGCTGCCCGACCTGGTGCGCCAGTCCATCGCCCGCACGCCGCAAATGCCGCTGATGCTGCAGGAGAACTTCACCGTCAAGCTGCTGGAAATGCTGCGCACCGGAGAAATCGATTGCGCCATCCTGGCCGAACCCTTCCCGGATACCGGCCTGGCCACCGCCCCGCTGTACGACGAGCCTTTTCTGGCCGCCGTGCCCAGCACCCACCCGCTGGCGCAGCAGGACAGCATCAGCACCACGCAACTGAAAAACGAAACCATGCTGCTGCTCGGCTCGGGCCACTGCTTTCGCGACCATGTGCTGGAGGTCTGCCCCGAATTTGCCCGCTACGCCAGCAACGCCGAAGGCATCCGCCGCAGCTTCGAAGGCTCCTCGCTGGAAACCATCAAGCACATGGTCGCCGCCGGCATGGGCGTCACCCTCGTGCCGCGCCTGTCGGTGCCGCCCGGTGCGCTGGCCAGCCCGCGCCGCCGCCGCGCCGATGAACCCTACATCCGCTACCTGCCCATTGCCGAACCCGATGGCACCCCGCCGCCCATGCGGCGCGTCACCCTGGTATGGCGCCGCAGCTTCACCCGCTACGAAGCCATTGCGGCGCTGCGCAACGCCGTCTATGCCTGTCCGCTGCCGGGTGTGGAACGCTTGAATTAAAATAGCTGCATCCGCACGTTTTATATAGAAAATCCATATAAAACATCCTATATTTCTTTAGTTGCAAGCGGTAGCAGCTACAGTATTTTCAACCTGCTAGAGTATTTGCAAGGCGCAGCACCGTGCCGCGCCCATTTCACGGAAAAAGGAACCCCACCATGGCAACCAAATCCCCCAAGAAATCGGCTGCGGCAGCAGCCCCCGCCAGCGCCGCCAAAGCGGCTGAAAAAACTGCCAAAACCACCAAAGCCGCCGCCCCGGCCCGGGCAGGCAGCAACATCCACATCGGCATCACCGAAAAAGACCGTGCCGCCATCGCCCAGGGGCTGTCGCGCCTGCAAGCCGACACCTACACCCTGTACCTGACCACGCACAACTTCCACTGGAACGTGACGGGCCCCATGTTCAACACCCTGCACGCCATGTTCATGGGCCAGTACACCGAGCTGTGGAATGCCGTCGACCCCATCGCCGAGCGCATCCGCGCCCTGGGCCACTTCGCTCCCGGCTCCTACGCCGCATTCGGCCAGTTGTCTTCCCTGCCCGATGCCCCGGCCACCCCGCCCAAGGCGCTGGAGATGGTGCGCATCCTCATGCAAGGCCACGAAGCCGTCGCCCGCACCGCCCGCGAACTGTTCCCCCTGGCCGACAAGGCCAACGACGAACCCACCGCCGACCTGCTCACCCAGCGCCTGACCGTGCACGAACAAACCGCGTGGATGCTGCGCTCCATCCTCGAAGAATAAAAAACACAAGCACCTTTCTCATCCCCCGCCAAGCCCGCTCCTATGCGGGCTTGGCTGTTTTTGCGGCGCTGCAACATGCTTTTATTGCGGCCAAGCTTGACAAAAGATAAGCAATCTAGGGTTTACCAGCGCAGTCAAAAAACAACAAGGTTATTTTTAGCACGCATGTGCTTTTTATACTCGATTTGCATTTTGTGACTGACAGCCAAGGAGACAGAGCAATGCAAATGAAAACCGTAGTCGTGGCCGCAATGGCCGCATGTGGCATGGGCGCAGCCCTGGCCCAATCCACCCCCAGCAAAGTCGAACTGTGGGGTGTCGTGGACGCCGCCGTGCGCCACACCACCAACGAAGGCGCTGACAAAAGCGGCCTGACCAAACTCATCGGCGGCGGCATGTCGCAAAGCCGCTTCGGCATCAACGTCGAGGAAGACCTGGGCGGCGGCAGCAAAGCCATTGCCCACCTGGAGCATCGCTTCAACGCCGACACCGGCATGAAGGACGACACCGCCCCCTTCTTCCAGCTGGCCTACGTGGGCCTGCAAGGCCCCTATGGCCGCCTGACCATGGGCCGCCAGTGGAACGTGCTGTTCGACGTGGTGACCAGCACCTACGCCTCCTTCCCCTACTCGCCCTACATGGATGCCTACAAGCCCGAGCTGGGCATGGCTGCTGGCGCCCGTACCAACAATGCCTTGAAGTACACCCTGGCTACGCCGGATCGCAAATGGGTGGGTACGCTGCAGTATTCGTTTGGGGAGAAGAACAATACTGAATCGGTCGCCAACCTGGCCTTGCCTGCTTTAGGGACTGCGACTGGCGGCCAACTGACAGGCGCATCGAACTTGAACCAAGGCATTTTTGCGCCTGTCGGCCCCGGTGGCACTCTGGTGCAAGTGAACACGGTCAAAGGCGTCATTGATGGTGCTGTTGCCAACGCTGCAAATGATCCCAATCCCAATGCCTTGAAAAGCCAAGTGGAAAATGTTGGCATGGGCGCAATGAAGACCATCGGCGGCTTTTTGCGTTATTCCGCCAACGGCCTGTCCCTGGGTGCAGGCGCCATGCGCACCACCTTGCCTGGCGGCTCCGATCTGGATGCTTACACCCTGGGCGGCTCCTATCGCACTGGCCCCTGGTACTTCAATGCTGGCTATGGCTTGAACAAATACAAAGCTGTTAGCACCGGAACTACCTCTAGCTCGTACATCAACTACCTGACCGACCGCCAGATTCTGAACAAGATGTGGAGCGGCCAGACCAACGGCGGTTTCTCTGGCGGCTACTTTGAAAATGCAGCCACCAAACGCCAGATGATCAAGCTGGGCTTTGGTTATCAAGCCACCAAACAACTGAATCTGGGCGCCCACTTCTTCCGCGCCAAGCAATCCGGTTCCAACGACGGTGAGTACAACGGCAATGCGAACTTCATGGTGTTCGCTGCCGACTACGCCTTCAGCAAACGCACCGATGCCTACGCCGCCATCGACTACACCAAAGTCAGCGGCGGTAAAGGCTTGGTTCTGGACGTGGCCAGCAAGGCCCGCACCCGCACCGGCATCACCGTCGGCCTGCGTCACCGCTTCTAAAGCGCTACGCTCCAAGATAAAACAGCGCCAAGGGACATACCGCAGGGTATGTCCCTTTTTTGTTCCTGGCCCTGCATCGCATGGTCTTTCTGCGCACAATCGGCGCCTATGTCCGTGACTGCTCCCTCTCCTCCCCCCGCGCCGCGCTCCAGGCTGGTGCTGTATCTGGATTTGATTCGCTTCAACCGCCCGGCCGGGTGGCTGGTGCTGATCTGGCCCACGCTGACGGCGCTGTGGGTGGCGGCGGACGGCTTTCCCGGCTGGCATTTATTGCTGGTGTTCGGCCTGGGCACGGTGCTGATGCGCAGCGCGGGCTGCACCATCAACGATATTGCCGACCGCAACTTCGACAAGCACGTCAAGCGCACCACGGCCCGCCCGATTACCAGCGGGGAGTTGAGCGTGAAAGAGGCCGCCCTGGTCGGCGCGGTGCTGGCCCTGGTTTCCCTGGGCCTGGTGCTGACGACCCGTTGGGAGGCCGTGGCGTGGTCGGTGCCTGCGGTGCTGTTCACCATTCTCTATCCCTACACCAAGCGGTTTTTTGCCATGCCGCAGGCGTTTTTGGGCATCGCATTCAACTTTGGCATTGTCATCGCCTTTGCCGCGGTGACTGGCGAGGTGGGCCGCACCGCCTGGGTGCTGTGGCTGGCCAACATGTGCATGGTGCTGGCGTATGACACCGAGTACGCCATGGTCGATCGGGACGATGACCTGAAGATCGGCATGAAAACCTCGG
>JAHRXD010000037.1 GCA_019104825.1 Comamonas sp. | reverse complement strand
CATGATTGCCGCCACCGGCTGGAACCCGCACGGCGACACCCCCCAGCCGCTGTACGACCCCTGCTGCGGCAGCGGCACCGTGGTGATCGAGGCCGCGCAGATCGCCCGCCGGATACCCGCCGGCATCCTGCGCCGCTTTGCCTTTGAAAAGCTGCTGCCCTTCCAGAAACACGTCTGGGACGCCATGCTGGACGAGGCCGAGGCGCAGATTCTGGACGACAGCCCCGTGCCCATCTACGGCTCCGACATCGCCCACCGCATGGTGGACTTTGCCCAGCGCAACGCCGAACGCGCCGGCGTGGCGGAGACCGTGCAACTGCGCGGCGGCGATGCCCTGCAACGCATGCCGCCCTGCGCCCAGCCGGGCGTGCTGCTGATGAACCCGCCCTATGGCGAACGCATTGCCGCTGCCGGGGTGGCCGGGCGCAGCGCCCATGAGCGCATGGACGTGGTGGAACGCGCAGGCCGCGAAACCGCCCAGACCGAGGACGGCGTGGAGTTTTTCAGCCAGCTGGCCAGCCACTGGAAGAAGCATTACAGCGGCTGGAGCGCCTGGATGCTCACCCCCGACCTGAAGCTGCCCGGCAAGATGCGCCTGAAGGAAACCCGCCGCACGCCGCTGTGGAACGGCCCCATCGAATGCCGCTTGTTCCGCTTCGACCTCGTCGCCGGGGCGCACAAACCCCGCAAGGATGCGCAGGGCGCATAGGACGGGGCAGGCGTAGCATGAAAATTCTTTTGCGCTGGCCGCAATGCAATGCCGGCTACACCGGCCCCCGGCCGCGCCCGGTGGTGCTGGACACCAACGTGGTGCTGGATTTGCTGGTGTTCGACGACCCGCTGGTGCAGCCCATCCGCCACCTGCTGGAACAGGGCCAGTTGCGCTGGATTGCCGACGAAGCCCAGCGCATCGAGCTGGGCCGGGTGCTGACCTATAGCAAGGTTGCCCCGCGCGTGGCCTTCTATGAAAAAACGGTGGAGGGCGTCCTGGCCGCCTTCGATGCCGGCACGCAGATGGTGCCCACGGCCCCCAAGGTGCGCTTTACCTGCACCGACCCGGACGACCAGCACTTCCTCGACCTGGCCGCCCAGCACCGGGCGCTGCTGATCAGCAAGGACAAGGCGGTGTTGAAACAGCGCAAGCGGTTAGACACCTGGTTTGGCGCGACGATCGGGAACATGCTGGTGCTGGAAACGGCCAGCGCTGGTGCTTCCTAGAACCTGTTCACGATCTCCGCGCGGGTGTGCAGTCTCGCGGCCTCGGGCGCTCTGCGTCGTTGCAAATCCTCGCCATAGCACCGCTATGGCTGCGGTTTGCGCCTAGCAGATCATCCCGATCCGCATCCCGCACCCCTTCGCGCCGAGATCGTGAACAGGTTCTTAAAAAAAGAGCTTTTTCCGCTGGTATTCAATGGTTTTCAGATAGTTTTTATTCTGAAAACAAGCAATAACCAGCGGTAGAAGCTATTTTTTTGCTATTTCTCGTCTCTTTCCGGCGTCATTCCAGCGCCGTTTCTGCGAGCGTCCCCTGCAAAAAGGCCCGCTCCAGCAGCGTCCCCAGGCCCGCGCGGGCCACGCGGCCACGGCGTTCGGCGTCGGCCAGACCGATGAAGGCGGCAACCCAGAGTTCCGTCAGGGCTGCGGCGCTGAAGTCGATGCGGAATACGCCCTGCTGCTGGCCGCGCAGGAAAAAGGCGTCCATCTGTGCGTCCCAGGCGGCGGCGGAGGCATCGGACAGGCTGGCGTCCGCCTCCTTCCAGTAATAGGTCAGAAAAGCGGCCAGCTCCCGGTGTTCGAGCTGGAGCGCCGTCAGGCGCCGCAGGGCTTCGATGGGGTCGTCCTCGTCCAGCCGGGCTTGTTGCAGCAGGCGATTCATGGTGTCCATGCTGTGCGCGATCAGGCGGGCCACCAGTTGTTCGCGGGTGCGGCAGAAGCGGTACAGCGTGGCCTTGCTCACGCCGATGGCCTTGGCCAGTTCCTGCAACGAAGCACGCGGCTGGGTGACCAGGGCCAGGGCCAGGGCGGACAGGGTGGCGGCGTCTTGTGGGGAAGTGGTGGCAGTCATGGGGCAGCGGCCCGCAGCGGGGCGGGAAAGTGAAACCGGAAAGCTTCAAATTTAACGGGAATCGGGGGATAAGGCCAAAAAAGCATATTTCTTACCCGAGAAAATCTATTTTGACTTTAATGAATCATATTTGATTCATTTGATATTTATGTGTACCATGCCGACCTTTCCAATGTGAAGGGATGGCAGGAATGAAACTGCATACAACTTGGCGGTGGCGGCCCGTGGCCGCTGCGGCGGTGGCGGCGCTGGTGGCAGGCTGTGGGCAAGACCCGGCCGGTGGCAACACGCAGCGCCAGGAACCGGTGGCGGTGGACGTGGTGACGGTGCAGCCCCAGGCGCTGACGCTGCACAGCGAGCTGCCGGGCCGTATCGAGCCGGTGCGCGTGGCCGAGGTGCGGGCGCGGGTGGCGGGCATCGTCTTGCAGCGCCACTTCGAGGAAGGCGCGGACGTGCAGGCCGGCGATGTGCTGCTGCGCATCGACCCGGCCCCGCTGCGCCTGGCGCTGGCCCGCGCCCGGGGCGATCTGGCGCGGGCGCAGGCTGCGCTGGTCGAGGCGCAGGCGCTGGTGCGCCGTTACGAACCGCTGGTGGCGGTGGACGCCGTGAGCCGCCAGGACTTCGAGGCGGCGCAGGCCGCCCTGGGCAGCGCCCGGGCCGCCCGCCAGTCGGCCCAGGCCGAGGTGGATGCGGCCCAGTTGAATCTGGACTACGCCACAGTGCGGGCGCCGATTTCCGGGCGCATCGGCCGGGCGCTGGTGACCGAAGGCGCCCTGGTCGGCCAGGGCGAAGCCACGCCGCTGGCCGTGATTCAGCAGCTCCAGTCGGTGTATGCCGACTTTCAGCAACCGGCGGCCCAGGCGCAGCCACTGGCCAGGGGCACGCCGCTGGTGCTGACGGTGGACGGCGCAGGTCGCCAGCATGAAGGGCAGTTGCTGTTTGCCGATGCGGCAGTGGACCGCAGCACCGGCCAGATGACGCTGCGCGGCCAGTTCGACAACCGGGACGGCCTGCTGCTGCCCGGCATGTATGTGCGCGTGCAGATGGCGCAGGGCACCGACCCGGCCGCCATCCTGGTGCCGCAACGCGCCGTGCAGCGCGGTGCCGACGGCGCGGCCAGCGTGCTGGTGGTGGACGGGCAGGACACGGTGCAGGCGCGGCCCGTGCAGACCGGGGCCATGCAGGCCGGGCAGTGGCACATCACCCACGGCCTGCAGGCCGGTGAACGGGTGGTGGTGGGCCACATGGCCGCCGCGCAGCCGGGCGCGAAGGTGCAAGCCGTGGCAGCGCCTGCGGCCCTGGCCGGGAAGGAGTAAGCCATGTCCCGCTTCTTTATCCACCGCCCCAATCTGGCCTGGGTGGTGGCGATTTTCATCACCCTGGCCGGGCTGCTGGCGCTGCCGTCGCTGCCCGTGGCGCAGTATCCCGACGTTGCGCCGCCGCAGATTTCCATCATGGCCAGCTATCCCGGTGCGTCCGCCGAGGTGGTGATGGAGTCGGTTACCAGCGTGATCGAGGAGGAGCTGAACGGCACCCAGGGGCTGCTGTATTTCGACTCGTCCAGCGGCGCCACCGGGCAGGCCGAGATCACCGCCACCTTTGCGCCGGGCACCGACCCCGCGCTGGCCCAGGTGGAGGTGCAAAACCGCATCAAAAAGGCCGAGCCGCGCCTGCCCGCGCCGGTGTTGCAGATGGGCTTGCAGGTGGAGCAGGCCAGCGCCAACTTTCTGCTGATCTATTCGTTGACCTACAAGGACGCGGCCAGCGGCAAAAGCACGGTGGCCCTGGCCGATTACGCGGTGCGCAACATCAACAACGAAATCCGCCGCGTGCCCGGCGTGGGCAAGGTGCAGTTCTTCAGCGCCGACGCGGCCATGCGGGTGTGGGTGGACCCGCAAAAGCTGCTGGGCTACGGGCTGGCGATCACCGACGTGAACGCGGCCATCGCTGCGCAGAACATGCAGGTGCCCGCTGGCAGCTTCGGCGGCCAGCCGGGTGCGCCGGGGCAGGAGCTGACGGCCACCATCGCCGTCAAAGGCACGATGAATACGCCCGAGGAGTTCGGCCAGATCGTGCTGCGTGCCGATGCCAATGGCGCAGCGGTGCGGCTGGCGGACGTGGCGCGGCTGGAGCTGGGCCAGCTGGACTACAGCTTTTCCGCCCGTGAAAACGGCCTGCAGGGCGTGGCTGCTGCCGTGCAGCTGGCCCCCGGCGCAAATGCGCTGAAAACCGCCGAGGCCGTGAAGGCCCGGCTGGCCGAGCTGGCGCAGAACCTGCCGGACGACATGGCGTATTCCGTGCCCTACGACACCTCGCGCTTTGTCGAGGTCGCCATCGGCAAGGTCATCCAGACGCTGGCCGAGGCCGTGGTGCTGGTGTTCCTGGTGATGTGGCTGTTCCTGCAGAACCTGCGCTACACGCTGATTCCCACCATCGTCGTGCCCGTGTGCCTGGCGGGCACGCTGGCGGTGATGTATGCGCTGGGCTTCTCGGTGAACATGATGACCATGTTCGGCATGGTGCTGGCCATCGGCATCCTGGTGGACGACGCCATCGTGGTGGTGGAGAACGTCGAGCGCCTGATGGTCGAGGAGGGCTTGCGTCCGTTCGACGCCACGGTCAAGGCCATGCAGCAGGTGTCGGGCGCCATCGTCGGCATCACGCTGGTGCTGGTGGCGGTGTTTTTGCCGCTGGCCTTCATGAGCGGCTCGGTGGGGGTGATCTACCGGCAGTTCTCGCTGTCGCTGGCGGTGTCCATCCTGTTTTCGGGCTTTCTGGCGCTGACCTTCACGCCCGCGCTGTGCGCCACGCTGCTCAAGCCCATCCCGCAGGGCCATCACGACGAGAAAAAGGGCTTCTTCGGCTGGTTCAACCGCCGCTTTGCCGCGCTGACCGAACGCTTTGCGGGCCTGAACCAGCGGCTGGTGCGGCGCACCGGGCGCTACATGCTGATCTATGCGGCCATCGTCGGCCTGCTGGGCGCGGTCTATACGCGCATGCCCGAGTCCTTTGTGCCCTACGAGGACATGGGCTACTACATCGTCGGCGTGCAGCTGCCGCCCGGCGCGACCGAGGCGCGTACCGCCGCCGTGGTGCGCGAGATGGAGGACTACGCCCTGGCCCGCCCGGCCACCGACAAGGTGGAGTTCCTGATGGGCTACAGCTTCGCGGGCATGGGGCAGAACGCGGCGCTGGCCTTCGTCACCCTCAAGGACTGGTCGGTGCGCTCGCCCGCGCAGGCTTCGTGGTTCGAGGTGCAGGCGTTCAACCAGCGCTTTGCCAGCATCCGCGACGGCACGGTGATGGCGCTGGACCCGCCGCCCATCGACGGCCTGGGCAATTCCGGCGGCTTTGCCCTGCGCCTGCAAGACCGCGCCAACCTGGGCCGCGCGGCGCTGGTGGCGGCGCGGGACGAACTGCTGCAAAAAGCCAATGCCTCGCCCGTCATCGCCTACGCCATGATGGAAAACCTGGAAGATGCGCCGCAACTGCGCCTGAACATCGACCGCCGCAAGGCCCAGGCCCAGGGCGTGGATTTCAGCGCCGTCAGCGCCGTGCTGGGCACGGCCTACGGCTCGGCCATCATCAACGAGTACCCCAACGCAGGCCGCCTGCAGCGCGTGGTGGTGCAGGCCGATACGCCTGCGCGGGCGCTGCCGCAGGACATTCTTAAACTTTACGTGCCCAATGCCCGTGGCGAGCAGGTGCCGCTGGCCAGCTTTGCCACGGTGGACTGGGAGACGGGGCCGGTGCAAATCTCGCGCTACAACGGCTTTGCGGCTTTCCGCATCTCGGGCGACGCCAACCCCGGCTACACCACCGGCCAGGCGATGGCCGAGCTGGAGCGCATCGCCGCCGAATTGCCGCCGGGCATCGGCTACGAGTGGACGGGCCTGTCCTACCAGGAGCGGGCCGCAGGTGCGCAGGCGCCCAAGCTGTTTGCGCTGGCCATCGTCGTGGTCTTTCTGCTGCTGGTGGCGCTGTACGAGAGCTGGAGCATTCCCGCCGCCGTGATGCTGATCGTGCCCATCGGCGCACTCGGCGCGGTGCTGGCGACCTGGGGCGTGGGGCTGTCCAACGACGTGTATTTCAAGGTCGGCCTGATCACCATCATCGGCCTGGCAGCCAAGAACGCCATCCTGATCGTGGAGTTCGCCAAGGAGCTGCACGAGCAGGGCCACACGCTGGCGGACGCCGCCTGCCAGGCAGCGCGGCTGCGCTTTCGGCCCATCGTCATGACCTCGCTGGCCTTTATCCTGGGCGTGGTGCCGCTGGCGCTGGCCTCGGGCGCGGGGGCGTCCAGCCAGGTGGCCATCGGCATCGGCGTGATCGGCGGCATGTTGTCGGCCACGCTGCTGGGCGTGGTGTTCGTGCCCATCTTCTTCGTCTGGGTGCTGTCGCTGCTCCGGCGCAAGGCCCCTGCTCCGACCCTCTGCGTAGAGTGAACAACAGAATGACTGCAAGACTCACCACCCGCACGACCCGCATCACCGCTTGGGCGGCCGGCCTGGTGCTGGCGGGCTGCTCGCTGGCGCCCGTCCACCAGCGACCGGACGCCCCCATCCCTACCCAATGGCCCGGCCAGGGGGCGGCGGCACAGCCGTCGTCCGCCGCCACGCTGGGCTGGCAGGCCTTCATTGCCGACGCCAAGCTGCGCCAACTGGTGGAGCTGGCGCTGGCCCACAACCGCGACCTGCGCCAGACCCTGCTCGACGTCGATGCGGCCCGCGCCATGTACCGCGTGCAGCGTGCCGACCGGCTGCCCGGCGTGGACGCGCAAGCCAATGGCACCCGCCAGCGCGTGCCGGGCGACCTGAGCGGCACGGGCCAGACCGCCACGCAAAGCAGCTACCAGGTGGGCATTGGCCTGGCCGCATTCGAGCTGGACCTGTTCGGCCGCGTGCGCAGCTTGTCCGAATCCGCGCTGAACGAATACCTGGCGACCGAGGAGGCGGCCAGGAGCGCCCGCATCAGCCTGACGGGCGAGGTCGTGCAGGCCTATCTGGCCCGTGACGGTGCGCAGCGCCAGCACCAACTGGCCGAGCGCACGCTGCACAACCGCGAAGCCGTGCTGCGCCTGACGGCGGCCCGCCGCGCGGCAGGCACGGCCAGTGCGCTCGACCACCAGGACGCCCTGGGCCTGGCCCAGCAGGCCCGGGCCGAGCTGGAGCGCACCGAACGGGCCTGGCGCCAGGCCGACAACGCCCTGCTGCTGCTCTCGGGCGTGACCGATCTGTCGCCCTATCTGCCCGGGCAGCCGGGGGCGGCGCCTGTGCTGGTGCAGGACATCGCCCCCGGTGCGCCTGCGGCGCTGCTGGCCCACCGCCCCGACATCCAGGCGGCCGAGTACCGGCTGCGTGCCCGCCACGCGGACATCGGCGCGGCACGGGCCGCGTTCTTTCCGCGCATTGCGCTCACCGGCTTCCTGGGATCGTCGAGTGCGGAGCTGTCGGAGCTGTTCCGCTCCGGCCAGCAGGCGTGGTCGTTTGCGCCCCAGATATCGCTGCCCATCTTCGACCGTGGCCGCAACCAGGCCCAGCTCGACCTAGCGACGGTGCGCCGCGACATCGCGGTGGCCGCCTACGAGCAGGCCATCCAGACCGCGTTCCGCGAAGTGGCCGACGCCCTGGCGGCCACCGACACGCTGCGCCGCGAGGAGGCCGCACACCAGGCGCTGGCCGAAAGCAGCCGGGAAACCTTGCGGCTGGCCGAGGCCCGCTACCGGGCGGGCGTGGACGATCAGCTGCGCTACCTGGAGGCCCAGCGCAACGCCTTCGCCAGCGAAAGCGCCTGGATCGACGTGGCAACCCAGCGCCAGATCGCCCTGGCCGGGCTGTTTCGCGTTCTGGGCGGCGGCTGGCATGAGCGCGTGGATGGCGGGAAACAAGGCGGGGGAAAGTCATGAAAAAATAGCTTGCTCCGCTGATATCCAATGGTTTTTTTATAGTTTTCAATTCAAAAACAAGTATCAATCAGCGAAAGAAGCTATTTTTTATAGAGCATCGCTTCTTTGGTGATCAGGCACGCGGCAGGGCAGCGTATTGACCGACCTGCTCGGGCAGCTTGAAGCCTGCCACCACTTCGGCCAGCGCATGGGCCTGCTGTTGCAGCGACTGGGCCGCTGCCGTCGCTTCTTCCACCAAGGCGGCGTTCTGCTGTGTGGCCTGGTCCATGTGGCTTACGGCAGTGCCGACTTCGGCAATGCCGGTGCTTTGTTCCTGGCTGGCGTTGCTGATTTCGGCCACGATGGTGTTCACCTGCCGGATGCTGTCCACCACCTGGGCCATGGTGGCGCCGGCGTCCTGTACCTGACGGCTGC
>JAHRXD010000024.1 GCA_019104825.1 Comamonas sp. | reverse complement strand
GTGCAGCGCATCGTGCTGACGCGCCCGGCGGTGGAGGCGGGCGAGCGCCTGGGCTTTCTTCCTGGCGATTTGACGCAAAAGGTCGATCCCTACCTGCGTCCGCTGTACGACGCGCTGTACGACTTGATGGGCTACGAGAAGGTGCAAAAAGCGTTTGAGCGCAATGTGCTGGAAATCGCCCCGCTGGCCTTCATGCGCGGGCGTACGCTGAACAACGCCTTCGTCATCCTGGACGAGGCGCAGAACACCACGCCCGAGCAGATGAAGATGTTTCTGACCCGCATCGGCTTTGGCGCCAAGGCGGTGATTACCGGTGACGTGAGCCAGATCGACCTGCCCAAGGGCCAGGCCAGCGGCTTGATTGATGCCGAGCGGGTGTTGAAGCGCGTGCGCGGCATCGCCATTTCGCGCTTCGGCAGCCAGGATGTGGTGCGCCACCCGCTGGTGGCGCGGATCATCGATGCCTACGATGCCCAGGTGCGGGTGTGATGGGCCGTTACCGGGGTCACCAGATCGGCGCGGCCTGCTGGCGCAACGCTGCCCGCAAGGCGGGATAGTCCGGGCAAATTTTGCCCACCCAGGCCCAGAAGCGGGGGCTGTGGTTCATCTCGTGCAAATGCGCCAGTTCATGCACGACCACATAGTCCAGCACCGGCTGCGGGTAGTGCAGCAGTTTGGCGTTGAGCATGATGCTGCCGTCCTGCTTGGCGCTGCCCCAGCGCGTGCGGGCGTTGGTCAGGCGCAGGCTGCGCCAGGCCACCCCGAGCTGGGGGGCGTAGTGGTGCAGGCGTTCGGTAAACAGGGCGTGGGCATGGCGCAGCCACCAGGCCCAGACCAGCGCCCGAATGGCCGGGGCCAATGCCTGCGGGTCGCCCGGCAGGTGCAGCACCCAGCGCTGCGCCGCCACGGCCACCAGCAGCCCCGGGCGGGGGGCGCTGGGGTGCAGTTCAAGCTGGAGCTGGCCGTCCAGGTAGGGCAGGGTGGCCTGGGCGTGCCAGTGGATGTGTTCCTGTGCGGCTTGGCGTTGCTGCAATAGATGCAGCTTGGTTTGTATCCAGCGGGATTTGTCCAGCAGCACCTGGTGAATCTGCGCCTGGCTGGCCCGCAGGGGCGCCCGCACGGTCAGGCCCTGGTGGCCGATTTCCAGCCCGATGCTGCGCCGCTGGCTGCGCACCAGGGTGTAGGGAGTAGGTTGCCCGCTGTGCAGGGTGATCTGTCCGGTGCTGGCCGTCATGGCTGCGCTGGCGTGGCTCCGTCCTGGGGATAGGCCTCGGGGTCAAGGCGACGCATTTCGGCCTCGATCCACTGTTGCACCTGAACGGTCAGCTCTTCGTGCTTGCGCCCGGTGGTGGGGATGGGGGCGCCGATGGAAACCTCCACCGTCCCCGGGTAGCGCAGAAAGCCGTTGCGCGGCCAGCAGCGGGCCGAGGTGATGGCCACCGGCACCACGGGCACGTTGCACATGATGGCCAGCCGTGCCGCGCCGCTTTTGTAATCGCCGACTTCGCCCCGCTGCACGCGGGTGCCCTCGGGGAACATGGCCACCCACACGCCCTGGTTCAGCAGGCGCTTGCCCTGTTCCACCACTTTGTGGAAGGCGCGGCTGCCGTGTTTGCGGTCGATGTGGATCATGTCCATGCTGCCGATCGACCAGCCGAAGAAGGGGATGCGTAGCAGCTCCTTCTTGAACACGTAGGCGATGCGCCGGGGCAGGATGTTGGGCAGCAGAAAGGTTTCAAACGTCGATTGGTGCTTGGCCAGCAGGACGACGCCCTGCTGCGGGTCGGTGGGCAGGTTCTCCAGCCCTTGCACGCGGTAGCGGACGCCGCAGAACCAGCCCGCCGCGCGGATACTGAGCATCAGCCACGCGCAGCCGATGCGCCAGCGCACCATCAGCGGCAGGCCCAGGACGCGGGCCAGCAGAACCCCCAGGGTGTAGGGGATCACCGTGACCCCCATCCACAGTGTGTGCAGACAAGAACGTAAAAACAGCATGGCGGTAGCGGGGGGGAAGGGAAAAAGGCTGGGGCGCGGGCCAGCCCGGTCAATTCGGCGCCAATGCCTGGGCCAGGGCCTGCCAGTCGGCGTAGCGCGGCAGCGGGCTTTGGTCAGCAGGGGTGTCGGCAGGCGGCAAACCGGGATCGGGGGCAACCAGGGCCACGTGGGCGCCGATGGCCAAACCGGCCTGGATGTGCGATTCGGACGGGCCGACGACCCAGATCTCCTGGGGCGTCGCACCGTAGCGGGCGGCAATCTGCTCCAGCAGGCCCGGGGCCGGCTTGCGGCAGGTGCAGTTATCTTGGGGGGTATGGGGGCAGAAGAAGAAGGCTTCGATGCGGGCGCCGGCGGCGCTCAGGCAGCGCAGCACGTGCTGCTGCAGGGCGTTGAGTTCGCCGATCTCCAGGCTGCCGCGCCCCAGGCCGGGCTGGTTGACGGCCTGCACGACGTGCCAGCCGTGGTGGTGCAGGTGGGCGATGGCATCGACGATCCCGGGCTGCGGCTGCCACAGACGGGCGTCCATGACGGCGCCGACCCCGTCGGGGTCGACCAGTCCCAGGTAATCGAATACCGCCACTTTCATACCGGTGCCCGGCGGGTCAGACGCCTGTCCAGCGGCGCAGCACCAGGCTGGCGTTGGTGCCGCCAAAACCGAAGCTGTTGGACAGCACCTGGGTCAGCTGCGCATCGCACGTTTGCGTCACCAGCGGCATGTCGCCGAGCAGGGGGTCGGGCGTTTCCACGTTGACCGAACCGGCGATGAAGCCTTTGTTCAGCATGATGGTGCAGTAGATGGCTTCCTGCACCCCGGTGGCGCCCAGCGAGTGGCCGGTGAGCGATTTGGTGCTGGAGAACGGCGGCACGGCATCGCCGAACACGGCCTGCATGGCGCGGACTTCCTGCATGTCGCCCACGGGGGTGGAGGTGCCGTGGGTGTTGATGTAGTCGATCGGGCCGTCCAGCTCTGCCATGGCCTGCTGCATGCACGCGATGGCACCGTCGCCGGAGGGGGCGACCATGTCCTCGCCATCGCTGGTGGCGCCGAAGCCGACCACTTCGGCCAGGATGGTGGCACCACGGGCCTGGGCGTGTTCCAGGCTTTCCAGTACCACGGCACCGCCGCCGCCGGCGATGACGAAGCCGTCACGGTTGGCATCGTAGGCACGGGCGGCTGTTTCCGGGGTGGCGTTGTATTTGCTGGACATGGCGCCCATGCCGTCGAACAGCAGCGACATGCCCCAGGACAGTTCTTCGCCGCCGCCGGCGAACATGATGTCCTGCATTCCCCAGGCAATCTGCTGGGCGGCAGCACCGATGCAGTGGGCCGAGGTGGAGCAGGCCGAGGTGATGGAGTAGTTGATGCCCTTGACCTTGAAATTGGTCGCCAGGCAGGCCGAGACGGTGCTGCTCATGCAGCGGGTGACCTGGTAGGGGCCGACGCGGCGGATGCCTTTTTCGCGCAGGGTGTCTGCCGCTTCGATCTGGTTGGCCGGGGAGCCGCCGCCCGACCCCATGATCAGGCCGGTGCGTGGGTGGCTGACCTGTTCGGGTGTCAGTGCTGCTTGTTTGATAGCGTCTTCCAGTGCAATCTGGGCGTATGCAGCAGCATTACCCATGAAACGCAACTGTTTGCGGTCGATACGTGCTTCGATATCGATAGTAGGGACGCCGGCCACCTGGCTGCGCAGGCCCATTTCGGTCATTTCCGGCACGGCGCGGATGCCGCTGGTGCCGTTGCGCAAGGCCGCTTCGACGGTGGCCAGATCGTTGCCGATGCACGACACGATGCCGGCCCCGGTAATGACAACGCGCCGTTTGCTCATGCCTGGCCTCCTGCCTTATCGCTTTCGCGCAGGAACAGGCCGACGCGCAGGTCGTTGCACACGTAAATCTCTTTGCCATCGGCCAGCAGGCGGGCGTCGCCAATGGCCATGCACAGCTTGCGCTTGATGACGCGCTTGATGTCGATCTCGTACTTCACCAGCTTCACGTCAGGGCCGACTTCGCCGGTGAATTTCACCTCGCCGGCGCCCAGGGCGCGGCCCCGGCCGGGCAGGCGCAGCCAGGTCAGGTAAAAGCCGATGAGCTGCCACATGGCATCCAGCCCCAGGCAGCCGGGCATCACCGGATCGCCCTGGAAGTGGCAGTCGAAAAACCACAGGTCGGGTTTGACGTCCAGCTCGGCCTCGATGCGGCCCAGGCCGTGGGCGCCGCCGTCTTCGGAAATGTGCGTGATGCGGTCGAACATCAGCATCGGCGGCAGCGGCAGGCGGCCACTGTCGGGGGTGAACAGCTTGCCCTCTCCAGAGGCAATCAGTTGTTCATAGGAAAAGGATTCGGCCATGGGTCAAATTACTCCGTGTCAGCGCGGACGTGTTCTGTCGATTGCAAATAAATTGGGCTGCAGTGTAAACGCAGGCCCTCTTGGTACGTGTAGGGCACATTATCAAGGGTTTGCACTGCAGCAGCGGTCATTGGGTTTTGACACAGCGCAGCCGCTGGCGGCGTTGCTGCCACAGGGCTATCCCCAGGACGGCGATGCCCACCCCGGCCAGGGGCCACAGTCCGGTGACCGACATCCAGCGGGCATAGGGCGTGAGCGGGCGATGCCCCTGCACCTGGCCCGTCAGCACGCCCTGCCGGGCCGCCGGCAGGCGCTGCACAACCTGCCCACGGTGGTTGATGATGGCCGTTGCGCCGGTGTTGGTGGCACGTAGGATGGGGCGTTCAAACTCCAGCGCCCGCATTTCGCTGATGTGCAAATGTTGGTCAATGGCCACGCTGTTGCCAAACCAGGCGATGTTGCTCAGATTGGCCAGGACGGTGGGCGCCTGGGCGGGATCGGCAAAGTAGGCCGCCAGCTCTTCGGTGAACAGGTCTTCGTAGCAGATATGCGGGGCAATGCGCTCGCCTGCCCAGACAAAGGGTGCCTGCAGGGGCGTGCCGGCAGTAAATTCCCCCAAGGGAATCTCCATCTGGCGCACAAACCACTGGAACAGCGGCGGGATGAATTCCCCGAATGGCACCAAATGGTGTTTGTTGTAGCGGTAGGCTGAGCGCTCGTCGGGCGACCAGCCAACGGCCGAGTTGGTATAGCCCTGCACTTCGTTGCCCAGCGGGATACCCACCAGGGCGGCCTGGTGCCCGCCCCAGGTGGAGAACCAGGAGCGCAGCCCGTCCAGATACCCGTGGCTGAGCTGGTGGGGCAGCAAGGGGATGGCCGTTTCGGGGGCGACGGTCAGATCGGCCTGGCTGGCGTACAGCTGGCGGCTGTACCACTCCAACGCCAGGGGAATGCCGCTGCCGGGCTGGAATTTTTCATCCTGCGCAATATTGCCCTGCAGCAGGGCCACGGACATGGGTGCAACCTCATGGCGGTAGTTGTTCAGCGTGAGCTGGCGCTGGGCATGGAAGCCGAACAGCACCATGGCGCCATAACCGCAAAGGCCCCAGATCTTGGGGTCGCGCAGATCGCAGCGGCGAGCTTGTGCCAGCAGCATAGCCAGGCCGGCTGCAGCTGCGCCGATGCCATAGACACCGACCCAGCGGGCCAGAGGAAAGAGCAGGCCGGACGTATGCGCATAGCCACTGGCACCCCAGGGAAAGCCGGTCCACAACACGCCCCGGGCCAATTCGGCCAGAAGCCAGCAGGCCGCAAAGACCAGCGCATTGCCCGCCCGATGGGTGAAGGAAAAATGCTTGAAAAGAGCGCAAGCCGCTGCGTAATACAGGGCGAGAAAAGCCGCCAAAGCCAGCACGCCCGCCGCCGCCAGGGGGGCCGCCAAACCGCCATAGGTGTGCATGGAGATGAACAGCCACCAGAAGGTGCCCACCAGCCAGCTGGTGCCAAAGAGCAGGCCCAGCAGCGCGGCATCGCGCCGGCGCGGGGCTGCAAGCAAGGCTTTGCACAGCACGGCCAGGCTCAATAGCTGGAGCCACCATAGCGCCGTCCCATTGCCGGGCCACGCCAGGGAAGCGGCGTGCAGCCCACCGGCAGGCAGCACCGCCAGCTGCCATTGCCAGGGGCGAAGTTGCCAAGCCAGGGGTTTCAAGATGGGGTGCTTTCTGCCGTTTCGCTGGCGGTGTTGCCCGGGCGGCGCACCTGGAACCAGCGCACCGCGCCGCCTTTGGTCAGCAGGACGCGCAGCTCCAGGCCTTCCCACTGCAGAACCTCGCCACGGCGCGGCACATGGCCCAGGGTGTGGGCCAGGTAACCGCCCAAGGTGTCGAAGTCTTCCACGGCCTGGGGCGGGAGCTGCAGGTCAAACGCCTGCACGGCGCGGGCCAGGTCGAGGTCGCCGGCCACGCGGTAGCTGCCGTCGGCCAGGGCGAAGATGTCGCCCTCTTCGTCGGGGGTGTCGAATTCGTCCTCGATCTCGCCGACGATCTGCTCCAGCACGTCCTCCATCGTCACCAGCCCGGCGATGTTGCCGAACTCGTCGACGACGATCGACAGGTGGTAGCGGTTGCTGCGAAATTCGCGCAGCAGGTCGTGCAGGCCCTTGGTTTCGGGGATGAAGTTCACGGGCCGCAGCAGTGCCCGCAGCTTGAGAGTGGGCGAGCGTTGCAGCTTGAGCAGATCTTTGGCCATCAGCACGCCGATGATGTTCTCGCGCGTGCCTTCGTAGACCGGAAAGCGCGAATGCGCGGTGCGGATGACCTGGTCAAGCAACGCCTCGAAGGGCGCATGGATGTCCAGCGCATCCATGCGCGGGGCCGGCACCATGATGTCGCCGGTGGTGCGGTCGGCCATGCGGATCACGCCTTCGAGCATGGACAGCGCTTCGGGGCTGATGATGGCCTTGTCCTCGGCCTCGACCAGGGTTTCGATGAGGGCGTCGGGCGTATCGGGGCTGGGGTGCAGAAATTCGAGGAATTTTTGCCAGAAAGAGCGTTTGTCTTCCCGCTCTGGATGGGAGTCGGACACAGTGGTCAGTGAACAAGTCGAACAAGCTGCCAAGAATAGCCGATTGCAGCGCTGCTGCCGTGCTTATAGGGCTTGGCAGCTTAGGGACACTATCCGCGCTGGCTCGGGGCGTTGCCGCGCAGCAGGTGCTTCTTGAAGAAGTAGTCTGCTTCGGCAAAGCGCTGCTCCAGGCGCTGGGCCAGACGGGTGTCCAGCGCCGGGGCGGGCAGCTGCAGGTAGGCTTCGGCCTCGGTGCCGTGGTAGACCACGCGAGCGCCGGCGTTGGCGGCGATTTTCAGCATGGCGCTGTTTTGCGTCAGCGCGTGGATGAACATGGTCTTGACGTTGCGGTTGCGGGCGTGCATCCCGGCGCGGGCAAACAGGCGGGCGCCCAGTCCCAGGCCCCGAGCGGTCTTGACCACCGAGACGCCGAACTCCGCCCCGGACTGGGGCGTGGGGCCGTAGCCCAGATGGGCCATGGCGATCAGTTGCAGGCGGCGGTTGAAGACGCCGAAGATTTCATCGCGCTCGAAATCCAGCTTGGCCACGTAACGCTCGATCTGCGCGTCGTTGGCGATATAGCCAAAGCGCAGGAAGCGGTCGGCATCGCTCAACTGCAACAGGTGCGCCAGTACCAGGGGACGGTGGCGGGCCTGGAGGGTGCGGATGGGCACCACTTTGGGTAGCAGGGGGCGGGCGGTCAGGCGCAGGAAGAATTTTTTGAAGGCAGCAAACAACATGGCACAAATCCAGGGGTAAACCCTTAATTTGTGCATTGCAACACACAATGAACGCCCGCAAGAATCCTAGGGTAAATACTAAGAACCTGTTCACGATCTCCGCGCGGGTGTGCAGTCGCGCAATCGGGCGCTCTGCGTCGTTGCAAATCCTCGCCATAGCACCGCTATGGCTGCGGTTTGCGCCTAGCAGCCCATCCCGATCCGCTTCCCGCACCCCTTCGCGCCGAGATCGTGAACAGGTTCTAAGGCGGACGTTGCAGCTACAGCGGCACCGAGGTGGTGCCCTTGACGCGATCGAGGACGAAGCTGGTCTTGCAGTCCTGCACGCTGGGGTGTTGCAGCAGCGTGTCCATGATGAAGCGGCTGTAGTGGCCCATGTCGCTGACCACGACTTGCAGCAGGTAGTCCATCTCGCCGGTCAGCGAGGCGCATTCGACCACTTCCGGCCAGGCTTGCACGCTTTCGCGGAAGGCATCCATCGGGCTGCGTTTGTGGATGCCGGCGCCTTTTTCCAGGCGCACGTTCAGGTAGGCAGTCAGGCCCAGGCCGACCTTGGCCGGGGCGATGAGGGCGACATAGCGCTCGATGATGCCCACGTCCTCCAGGCGCTTGACACGGCGCAGCACGGCGCTGGGCGACAGCCCCACCTGCTCGCCGATCACGTCGTAGGTCTGGCGGCCATTTTCTTGCAGGCGGCGCAGGATGGCGCGGTCGAGTTTGTCAATGTTGTGGCTGTCGGTCATGGCATGTTTTTTTCGAAAATTGGCGTTTTAATCAGGATGCTGCACTTTTATCAAGCCTTTCCTGGAGTATCTGCAATTTTCTTGCGTCATCGGTGAAACGCATTGTTTGGGATTTCCCTTAGATTAATTGACGTTTACGTAAAAGACAATCGTGACCCATGACAGCTTTTTCCACCCCAGGCCCGCTGTGGCCGGAAATGCGCTTCCTGGAGCGTGGCTGGCTCAGTGCCAACAACATCGTCTTCCACCAGGGTCAGGCGAGCGTGGTCGATACCGGCTATTGCACCCAGTCGGCGCAGACCGTGGCCCTGGTGCGCGAGGCGCTGGTCGGGCAGCCGCTGGCGCAGATCGTGAACACCCACTTGCACAGCGACCACTGCGGCGGCAATGCCGCCTTGCAGGCCGTCTGGCCGCAGGCCCGCACGCTGATTGCGCCGGGGCAGGCGGCCCATGTGCATGACTGGAACCCCGAGGCGCTCAGTTACACCCCCACCGGCCAGGACTGTCCGCGCTTTCGGGCCGATGGCGTGCTGGTGCCCGGCAGCGAGGTGTTGCTGGGCGAACATGCCTGGCAAATCCACGCCGCGCCGGGGCACGACCCGCACTCGGTGGTGCTGTTCGAGCCGCAGCGGCGCCTGCTGATTTCCGCCGATGCGCTGTGGCAGCGCGGCTTTGGCGTGGTGTTCCCGGAAATCGAAGGCGTGCAGGCGTTCGCCGACGTGGCCGCCACGCTGGACGTGATCGAGCAGTTGCAGCCCGATTGGGTGCTGCCCGGCCACGGCCCCATGTTCGACGACGTGGCCGGCGCCCTGGCCGTGGCCCGCAAGCGGCTGGCCGACTTCGTTGCCGACCCGCTGCGCCATGCCCGTTATGCCGCCAAGGTGCTGCTGAAATACAAGTTTCTGGAATGGCAACGCGCCAGCCTGCAACATGCGCAGGACTGGTGCGCTGCCACGGCCCTGATGCAGTTGCTGCGCGAGCGCTACTTTGCGCAGCAGGACAGTGCGGCCTGGACGCTGGCGCTGGTGCAGGAGCTGATCGCCAGCAACGCATTGCGCCGCGAGGAGGAGTGGCTGGTGGATGTTTAGTATGAAATAAGGAGCTTTTATCGCTGGTATTCATTGAATTTCAATGGAAAAACACCTTGAAATCCAATGAATGCCATCGGTAGACGCTATTTTTATTTATTCATCCTCAGGGCAGCGCCTTGTTGTACGCCACCGGCGTATCTTTCGGCCCCACCTGCCCCAGGCGCGAGCGCAGCGATTGCGGCTGGCCGGTGATGGCGGCGGCGTAGTTGGTGGTGTTGGCCAGCACCTTCTTCACGTAGTCGCGCGTTTCGGTGAAGGGCACGTTCTCGGCCCAGATGGCGGCATCCAGCACCGGGCCGTTGCGCCAGTTGCGCGGGCGGCCCGGCCCGGCGTTGTAGCCGGCAGCGGCCAGCACCATCGAACCGTCGAAATCGTCCAGCGCCAACTTCAGGTAGGCCGTGCCGATGGTGATGTTCACATCGTGCTGGTTGATCATCGACGGCTTGAAATCGGTCATGCCGATCTTCTTCGCCGTCCACTTGGCCGTGGCGGGCATCACCTGCATCAGCCCGGAGGCGCCGACGTGGGAGCGGGCGTCCATGATGAAGCGGCTTTCCTGGCGGATCAGCCCGTAAACATAGGCCGGGTCCAGGCCGATGTTGCGGGCGCGGGTCACTACTTCGTCTTTGAACGGCATCGGGTAGCGCTGTTGCCAGCTCACGAAGCCGCGCGTGCGCTCGCTGGTGTTGATGCAGCGATCCCACACCTGGGCCTGGCAGGCCAGTTGCGCGGCGGCCAGCAACTCGCGGTCGTTCATGCCGCCGGGCTGGTGCAGGTTGGTGGTGTAGTTCCATTCGCGTACGCCCTCGCTGCGCAGGCCGATG
>JAHRXD010000237.1 GCA_019104825.1 Comamonas sp. | reverse complement strand
GAAGCCCGCGTCAAGCAAATCCGCATCCAGATCGAGGAAGCCACCAGCGACTACGACCGCGAGAAGCTGCAAGAGCGCGTGGCCAAGCTGGCTGGCGGCGTGGCCGTGATCAAGGTCGGCGCAGCCACCGAAGTCGAAATGAAGGAAAAGAAAGCCCGCGTGGAAGATGCCCTGCACGCCACCCGCGCTGCGGTGGAAGAAGGCATCGTCGCTGGCGGCGGCGTGGCCCTGCTGCGTGCCAAGCAGGCTGTCGGCAACCTGACCACCGGCCATGCCGAGCAGGACGCTGGCGTGCAACTGGTACTCAAGGCCATTGAAGCGCCTCTGCGCGAAATCGTCGCCAACGCCGGTGGCGAACCTTCGGTGGTGGTGAACGCCGTGCTGAACGGCCAGGGCAACTACGGCTTCAATGCTGCCAACGACACCTACGGCGACATGCTGGAAATGGGCATTCTGGACCCCACCAAGGTGACCCGCACCGCGCTGCAGAACGCCGCTTCGGTCGCATCGCTGCTGCTGACCACCGAGTGCATGGTTGCCGAAGCCCCCAAGGCTGACGCAGCCCCCGCCATGCCCGACATGGGCGGCATGGGTGGTATGGGCGGCATGGGCATGTAATCCAGCCCCTGCCGTCTGGCCCCGGCCCGTGGATTTCTGCGGGCAGAGGGGCCAGCCACCGCACACTGCAAAGGCCGCGCAAGCGGCCTTTGTCGTTTCCGGCCACCGTCCTCCGGTCCGCGCTGCTTCACGGGCTGTTTTTGCGTATTTGTATTTATTCGCATTTAGAGACGTTGCAATGCAGCAAAATGGCGCCCGTTCCAACCATCCGACATCGAGAGGGAAGCCATGCTGCTCAGCAACACCGAATACATTCCGGGCCACAACGTCACCCGCCACCTGGGCCTGGTGCAAGGCAGCACCGTGCGCTCCAAGCACGCCGGGCGCGACTTCATGGCCGGGCTGAAGAACATCGTCGGCGGCGAACTCAAGGGCTATACCGAGCTGCTCAACGAATCGCGCCAGGAAGCGCTGGAGCGCATGCAGGCGCAGGCCGTGCAACTGGGGGCGAATGCGGTGATCAACATCCGCTTTTCCACCTCCAACATCGCGTCCGGCGCGTCCGAGCTGCTGGCCTACGGCACGGCCGTGGTGATCGAAGCGGGCCATTGAGCGCGGCGAGGGCTTATGGAACTGCTCATCAACCTGGCCATCGTCGTGCTGCTGGGGCTGTCGGGGCTGGTCTTCGGCACCCTGAGCGAGCGCAGGCACTACCGCTCCATCCGCGAGCGCGAGGCGCAATACCGCCACATCCTGGTCTTCAACGAAAAGCGCCCGCCGTCCATCGTCGCCGGCCAGCCCTTTCATCTGGTGCAAGGCTCGGTCGTGGTGTCCAGCGACTATTTCAAGAACATGGCTGCCGGGCTGCGCAGCCTGTTCGGCGGCAACCTGAAAACCTATGAAACCCTGCTCGACCGTGCGCGGCGCGAGGCCATGCTGCGGCTGAAGCAGCAGGCCGACGAGCGCGGCGCCCACATGGTGGTGGGCGTGCTGTTTGAGACCAGCACGCTGAACCAGAACGGGCGCGGCCAGATCGTCAGTTGCGAAGTGCTGGCCTACGGCACGGCCTTCGAGATGCCGCCCGCCCATGCCTGACGGCAACCGCCCCGCCCATCCCGCCCGCCCGGCCTACGAGAACCCCGAGGTCGATCACTCGGTGAACGTCGGCGCAGGCTCGCCGCTGCGCGAGTTTTTCAGCCTGAGCCTGTGGCTCATGCTGGCCGTGGCGCTGCTGGTGGGGGCGGTGTTTCTGGGCGCCCGCTGGCTGGCGCCGCTGGTGCCGCCGGCGTGGGAGCAGCGCATGGTGCAGCCCATCCTGGCGCAATGGCGCGGCACTACGGCCCAGGAATCTGCAGCGGCCCGCCAGCGCCGCGTCTGGCTGCAAGCCCTGGCCGACCGCCTGCGCCCGGCCATGCAGTGGCCGGCCGACATGCCGCTGACCGTCCACTGGCTGCAAAGCGACGTGCCCAACGCCTTTGCCACGCTGGGCGGCCATGTATTCATCCACCAGGGCCTGATCGACCGGGTGGACAGCGAAAACGCCCTGGCGATGGTGCTGGCGCACGAAATGGCGCACATCCGGCACCGCGATCCCATCGTTGCCCTGGGCGGCGGCCTGGTGGTGGGCCTGAGCTTGCAGGCGGTGCTGGGCGGCGGCAGTCTGCTGGGTTCCGGCGGCGTGGCAGGGGAGGCGGCGGCAGCGCTGTCGCAATTGAGCTTTTCGCGCAACCAGGAGCGTGCGGCCGATGCCGCCGCGCTGGCGGCCATGCAGGCGCACTACGGCCACCTGACCGATGCCGATGCCTTTTTCGCCCGGATGCTGCGCGAAGAGCGCAGCGGCAGCGTGCCCGAGTTTTTGCGCACCCACCCCGACACGGCCAGCCGCGTGCAGGCCATCCGCGCGGCAGCCAATGGCCATGCCGCCGCTGCCGTGCCGCTGCCGGCATTCATGCGCAGCGCGGAGAAAAAGGGAAGGCGCGGCGATGGCCCGGCTTCCTGAGAACCTGTTCACGATCTTTTCTGCGGCAGGCGGTCGGAAGACAATAACCACTTCTTTTTTCTTTGAGGTATCGGCATGAAAACCAGCGCACGCAATCAATTTTCCGGCACCGTCTCGCGCGTCACTGCCGGCGCGGTGAACGACGAGGTGGCCCTGGCCGTGCCGGGCATGGATGCCGAAATCGTCGCCATCGTCACCCACGGCAGCGCGGTGGAGCTGGGCCTGGTGCCGGGCGCCCAGGCGTTTGCACTGGTCAAGGCCTCGTCGGTGATCGTGGTGACGGATGCCGAAGGTGCCCGCTTCTCCGCCCGCAACCGCCTGCAAGGCACGGTCACGCAGGTGCAAACCGGCGCGGTCAATAGCGAAGTGGTCATCGGCCTGCCCGGCGGCGGTGCCGTGGCGGCCATCATCACCAACGAAAGCTGCGCGGCGCTGGGGCTGGTGCCCGGCGGCGCCGCGTCGGCGCTGTTCAAGGCTTCGAACGTGATCGTCGGCGTGCCTGCCTGAGCGGGCAACGCCCGGGCGGCCTGTGCTGCTGCCGGGGCTGGTGGCGCTGGCGCTGATGCCGCTCATCATCTACCTGCTGCACCCGCCGGAAATCAAAAGCACGCCCAACGCCATGCAGTTCGCCCGCGAGAAGCTGCAAGAGCTTGGCCCCGTCAGCCGGGGCGAGATCACCATGTTCGCCGTGCTGCTGGTGCTGTGGGCGGGCGTCCCGGCTTTCCTGTTCGGCCCCGGCGCTGCCCTTTGCGCTGATGATGGCGGCGTCCAACATCATGATGACGCTGACCCACTACGCCACCGGCACCTCGCCGGTCATCTTCGGCTCGGGCTACACCACGCTGGGCGAATGGTGGAAAACCGGCTT
>JAHRXD010000005.1 GCA_019104825.1 Comamonas sp. | reverse complement strand
GTCGAGCCGAAGCACGACCCCAGGTTGTTCACGCCGATGACGAAGAACTTGTTCGTATCCACGCTCTTGCCCGGGCCGATCATGTTGTCCCACCAGCCCTCGCTTTTCTCCTCGTCCTGGTACACCCCGGCAACGTGGTGCGAGGCGTTCAGGGCGTGGCAGACCAGCACGGCGTTGGATTTGTCCGCGTTGAGCTGGCCGTAGGTCTCGTAGACCAGTCGGTAATCCCGGATGCTGGCGCCGCTTTGCAGCGGCAGCGCCTCGGGGAAATGCATGGTTTGAGGTGTGGCGATGAAGGACATAAAAAAACCCGGCATCGCTAAAAACGAGGCCGGGGCGAACGAGGGAATGTTGCGTCGGACGGGTCTTTAGCTGGATTTATAAAGCGCCCGCAAGCTGGTGCAAATCGGCGCGAAAACGGCAAGCGCCCATCATACTCCAAGCGTCGGCGACAGCAGGGCCAGCACCCCCAGCGCCGCAAAGATGGCCGCCGAAACGCCATGCACCAGCCGGATCGGTACCCGGCGCACCAGTTTGTTGCCCAGCCACACCACCGGCGCATTGGCCAGCAGCATCCCCAGCGTGGTGCCCAGCACCACCCAGACGAAGGCCTGGTACTGCGCCGCCAGCATCACCGTGGCGATCTGGGTCTTGTCGCCCATCTCGGCCAGGAAGAAGGCCACCGTCGTCGTCAGCAGCACGCCCCAGCCGGGGTGTTCCTGCACGCCTTCGTCGTCGAGCTTGTCGGGCACCAGCATCCACAGCGCCATGGCGATGAACGACAGTCCCAGCACCCAGCGCAGCATGTCCGGCCCCAGCCACTGCGTCACCCACACGCCCACGGCGCCGGCCAGGGCGTGGTTGGCCACGGTGGCAATGAAAATCCCCGCCACGATCGGCCACGGTTTTTGAAACCGCGCGGCCAGCACCAGGGCCAGCAACTGGGTCTTATCGCCCATCTCGGCCAGCGCCACGACAAAAGTTGAAATCAGTAAGGCTTCCATAGCGGGGCGCATTGTGCTTGCGCCAGATCACCCCTACGGCACACAGCCTTAAACAGGTGTTGTATGGAACATGAATTGTTTAAAAAAACCTGTAAAAGCGTTGTGGACATCCCTGATAATGGCCGCGCTCTCAGCGTGCAGCGGCACAAGAGCGAGTGCGTTTGCGTCTCTACCGTGTCTGTGTGATTCTGGCCAGGACTCCATCGCGTTTCTTTTTTTCTTTCAGGAGTCCCGTCATGGGCAACAAACTTTACGTAGGCAACCTGCCTTACTCTTTCCGCGATCAAGATCTGGAACAGACCTTCGGCGCTTTCGGCTCGGTGCAAAGCGCCAAAGTCATGATGGAACGCGACACTGGCCGCTCCAAGGGCTTCGGCTTTGTGGAAATGGGCAGCGATGCTGAAGCCGAAGCTGCTATCGCCGGCACCCACGGCCAGAACTTCGGTGGCCGCGATCTGGTGGTGAACATCGCCCGTCCGATGGAACCCCGTCCCCCCCGTTCCGGCGGTGGCTTCGGTGGCGGCAATGGCGGTGGTTACAACCGTCGCAGCAGCTACTAAGCGCTTGCTTTAAATCAAAAAAAGAGCCGCACAGGCTCTTTTTTTATGCCTGGATGCGACATTTTCGGGCAAATCCGGCTTTGCCGCCTGGGCAATTTATGCTTTGATGGCCGCCCAGTCAGCCGCCTCCTCTCTTCTGCGGCAGGCAGTTTTTCAGGAGCGGTTCATGGACAACAAGCTGTACGTGGGCAATCTTCCCTATGCCCTGCGTGACAACGATCTGCAACAGGTTTTCAGCCCCTTCGGCAGCGTCACCAGCGCCAAGGTCATGCTGGAGCGCGATACCGGGCGTTCCAAGGGGTTCGGTTTCGTGGAAATGGGCGACGCCGCGCAGGCCCAGGCGGCCATTGCGGCCCTGCACGGGAAGGATTTGGGCGGACGCAGCCTGGTGGTGAACATCGCCCGCCCCATGCAGCCACGTGCCCCGCGCCCGGCCAATAGCCCGCGCAACGGTTTTCGCAGCCCCTACAGCACCGGCCCGCGCCAGCAGCGCACGCTGTAAACAGGTTCTAGCGTTTTTTGGGCTGCACGAGGCCGCGCACCTGGCCTTTCAGCAGGGCCACTTGGCTGACGTTGTCATATTCCAGACTGTTCCCCGTAAACCGGTTGCTGCCCCGGGTCAGCACCACCGGCAGGTGCGAGCGCACCCGCTCCTGCTGCGGCCAGGCGTGCAGGAACTGGCCTTGCAGCAGCAGGGCCGGTTTGCCGTCGGGGTAGCTGCGTTCGACCCGGGCATCGCCCCACAACTGCACTTCCGTGCCATCGCCGTTGCTGATGCCGCGCTGGGCGGAACTGGTGGTCACCACCGCCTGCGCCCCCAGGCTGCGCGTGCGCACCTGGTCGATCTCCAGAATGTCCGCTTTCAGGTAGTGCCGCGCCCGCTGGCCCCACATCTGGCTGGTCAGGCTGCCGTCGGTGGCAAATTGCTGGGTCGAGAAGTCTTCCACCGTGTAATCGAGCTGGTCATCGGCCAGCACCGTCTGCTGCACCGGTTGCGGCCTGGGCGCCGAGCGCACCAGCCACCAACTGCCCAGGGCCAGCAGCCCCATCAGCAGCACCGGCAGGTACAGGTTCACCCGGTCAGTCAGCGTGGTTTTCATGGCAGGTACTGCTCCAGCAGGCGGCGGTACTGGCCGCTGGCCGCCAGCAGCAGGTCGCACAGTTGGCGCACCGCGCCCTGGCCGCCGGCCAGGCTGCTGACCCAATCGGCCTGGGCCAGATTTTCCGGGTGGGCATTGGCCGGGGCGCAGGCCAGGGCGCAACGGCGCAGCAGGGGCAGATCGGGCCAGTCGTCGCCCATGGCTGCGGCCTGCGACCATTGCAGGCCCAGGGTGTCCAGAATCTGCTGGGCGGCGGGCAGCTTGTCCTCGGTGCCGAAAATGGCGTGCTGCACCCCCAACTGGCGCAGGCGCAGGCGCAGCGGGGCGCTGTCCCGCCCGGTCACCACGGCGGGGGTGATGCCCGCCTGTTGCAGCAGCTTGATGCCGTGGCCGTCCAGGGTGTGAAAGCGCTTGAGCGTCTCGCCCGCCTCGCTGAAATACAGCCCGCCGTCGGTCAGCACGCCATCAACATCGAAGAACACCACGCGCACCGCCTGTGCCTTGAGCAGCAGGGCGGGCGGAAAATCGAGCGCGGGGGCGGTCATGGTGGGGGACATGGCGTATTTCCTCTCAGATCACTTTGGCCAGCATCAGGTCGCGGATGTGGACCAGCCCGACCAGTGCACCGGTGGCATCGACCACGACGACGCTGGTAATGCCGTGCTGCTCCATCATTTGCGCCGCCTGGGTGGCCAGCACGTGGGGGGCGATGGTGCGCGGGTGGGGGTGCATCAAGTCCTGCGCCCTGGCGTGGCGCAAGTCGGCACCCACTTCCAGGCGGCGGCGCAAGTC
>JAHRXD010000002.1 GCA_019104825.1 Comamonas sp. | reverse complement strand
GGCTTCACCTTGGTAGCAGTAGGAGCGCGGCCCCAGACTTCCTTGGTCAAAGCCACGTACCGAGCCCAAGCCACCGGCATAGAAGTTCTTGAATACCGGAAATTCCTTCCCGCCCAGGCCCTTGCCCCATCCCAACTCGGTATTGAAGGCAAAAGTGATCGCCTTGGTGACCGGAATGTATTGCTGGAACTGGTAATTGGCCTTGATGTATTTGAGATCTCCGGCCATCGACCAATCTGCATTCAGGCGCTGGTAACGGCCTTCATTAGGCGCCAGGGCGCTATCGCGAGAGTCGCGCCCCCAGCCCAAGGTCAGAGGAATTGCCGTGTTGCTTTTCCCGGAATAGGGACCGAAGTACATAGGCATGTACTGGCCGGACTTGATACTGGTCTGTTCGGCCCCGATCCCAAAGTAAACCGTATCCAATTCCGTGAAAGGGACGCCGAAACGAATCGACGCACCTTTCGAGACGATTTTATACATGTCACTGGTACTGACTTCGCTGTCATCCACCACATAGGAATAGGGGCGCGACGTGCGGTAGTACAGATCAATCGTGCGGGAAACACCGTCCTGTGTGAAATACGGATCCGTGGTACTCAACACCAACGTCCGGTTGTATTTACCGGTATTGACGTCAATCCCCAAGTAGTTACCGGAACCAAAGGCATTTTCCTGTTTGATCCCGAAGCTCAGGGTGACTTTTTCAGCACTGGAGAAACCAGCACCCAATGTGACCGACCCCGTGGGTTTTTCTTTCACCGTCGTCACCAAGTCCACCTGATCGGGCGAACCAGGAACTTCCTGGGTATCCATATCCACTTCGGTAAAGAAACCCAGACGGTCAATGCGATCACGCGAAAGTTTGATCTTGTCGCCGTCATACCACGAGGACTCATACTGACGGAACTCCCGGCGAATCACTTCGTCCCGCGTGCGCTCATTACCGGCAATCTGGATGCGGCGCACGTAAGCGCGGCGCGAGGGATCGGCTTGCAGCACGAAGCCGACACGATTGTTTTCCCGGTCAATCTCCGGCACAGCCTCGACATGGGCGAAAGCAAACCCGAAATTACTGAAATGGTCGGCAAACGCCTTGGTGGTATCGGTCACCAGCTCTGCGTTGTACGGCTGCCCGGGTTTTATTTTCACCAGGGACTTGAACTCATCATCCCGATCGAGATAGTTGCCCTCCAGACGAATATCCGAAACAACGAAACGCTCCCCTTCATGGACATTGATCACCAGGGAGATGTTTTTCTTGTCCGGGGAAATCGCCACCTGGGTCGAGTCGATACGGAAATCGATATAGCCACGCTTGAGGTAGTAAGAGCGCAGCGACTCCAAGTCCGCATTCAGCTTGCTGCGGGCATAGCGATTGGATTTGGTGTACCAGCTCATCCAGCCGCCGGTATCCTGATCCATTTGTTTTTTCAATGCCGATTCGCTGAACGCCTTGACACCAACGATACGAATCTCGTTGATTTTGGCGGCCTTTCCTTCGACCACCGAGAACGTCAGGTTCACCCGATTGCGTTCCATCGGCGTGACGGTGGTTACGACTTCGGCACCGTACAGGCTGCGGCTGATGTATTGGCGCTTGAGTTCCTGCTCGGCACGGTCGGCCAGTGCCTTGTCGAAAGGACGGCCTTCGGCCAGACCGACGTCGCGCATCGACTGCACCAGGGCTTTTTTATCGAACTCCTTGGTGCCGACAAATTCCACGTTGGCAATCGTCGGGCGTTCCTCGACCACCACCACCAGCACGTCGCCATTGGCCTCCAGGCGCACATCCTTGAACAGCCCCAGCGCAAACAGGGCGCGAATGGCGGCAGCGCCCTTTTCATCGTCGTATTCATCGCCGACGCGCAGCGGCATGGAGGCGAACACGGTGCCTGCCTCGACACGCTGCAAGCCTTCGACGCGAATATCTTCGACTTTAAAAGGCTCCAGGGCCCAGGCCATTTGGGCCACAGTCAGCAGCGCCGCTGCCGCCACGGCAGTGCGGGCACCAAAGCATTGAACGGGTAGTTTCATGAGAATTCAAGACAGCCTGCGCAGAAGTGCGCAGGAAATTTTTGATAAAGCAACCAATCAGTTATGAAGCAAGAAGGCGGTATATATCATTAAACAGCGCAATAGCCATCAACAGTACCAACACGCCGATCCCCAACCGTTGCAGTCCTTGCATCCATCTTTCACTGACTGGATGCCCGGTCACCGCCTCCCATAGATAATACATCAGGTGCCCACCGTCCAAGACGGGCAGCGGCAAGAGATTGAGTACCCCCAGGCTGACGCTGATGAGGGCCAGAAACACCAGATACTGGGTCAGTCCCAGGCTGGCCGATTTACCTGCGTAATCGGCAATGGTCAAAGGCCCGCTCAGGTTTTTCACCGAGGCCTCGCCCACCAGCATCTTGCCCATCATGCGCAGGCTCAGGGCCGCCACATCCCAGGTCTTGGCCGCACCGGCAGCAAGGCCGTCCCACAGGCCGTATTCCACCGTCACCATTTCCGGCGCGGTGCCGATCATGGCGCCGATGCGGCCATAGGGGCCTTGCGGGCCCTCCAGCACCTGCGGCGTCACCGTCAGTTGCAGCGGCTGCCCGGCACGCTCCAGCGTCCAGGCTTGCGGGCGCCCCTGCGCATTTTTCTGAATTACCTGCCGCAGCTGGGCGCCGTCCTGCATGGGCTGCCCATCCACGCGCAGCACGGTATCGCCGGCCAGCAGGCCAGCGGCGCTGGCCGGGCTGTCCGGCAGCACCTCGCCGATCACGGCGGGCATCCACGGCGCAACGATGCCGATGCGCTGCATCAGGGCCGCGTCCACCTCATCGGTCTGCACGTTGGACAGGGGCAGCAGCACCTGCCGCACATGCAGGCCGCGCGTGTCCGTCACTTCCAGCAGCAGATCGCGCCCCTGCAATGCGCCCTGGGTCAGCTCCCAGCGCAGGTCTTCCCAGGAGCGCAGCTGCTGGCGCTCCCCGTCGGTCTGCACGGCCTGCACCCAGTCCTGCGCCTGCAACCCGGCCCGCTCGGCCATGCTGCCGGCCACGGGGCTGGAGACAACCGCCTTGGGCGCCTGCACGCCCAGCCAATTGACCACGCTGTAGAGGGCCACGGCCAGCAACAGATTGGCCAGCGGCCCGGCAGCGACGATGGCGGCCCGTGAACGCAGCGGCTGGTTGTTGAAGGCCAAGTGGCGCTCCTCGGGGGCAACCGTGCCCTCGCGCTCATCGAGCATCCGCACATAGCCGCCCAGGGGCAGCGCGGCGATGACAAATTCGGTATCCGCGCCCTTTTTGCGCCAGCGCAGCAGGGGTTTGCCCATGCCGATGGAAAACCGCAGCACCTTGACGCCGCAGGCCACCGCCACGCGGTAGTGGCCGTATTCGTGGATGGCGATCAGCAAACCCAGCGCCAGGGCAAAAGCCAGAATGGTCAGCAGCATGGCGCCCCCTTAGTCCACGGCCCAGCGTCGGGCCAGGGCAGCGGCCACGGAACGCGCCTGGACGTCCAGCTCCAGCAAGGCGGCGACGCTGCCGGGGCGCTCCTGGGGCACCAGTTGCGCCAGCGTGGCCTGATTGACGGCCTGGATGCGGTCAAAGCCCAGGCGCTCCTCCAGAAAGGCGGCCACGGCCACCTCGTTGGCGGCATTCAGGACGGTAGTCGTGCCTTCCGGCGCCTGCAAGGCTTGCCAGGACAGGTGCAAGCCGGGGAAGCGCACGGCATCGGCCTCTTCAAAGGTAAGTGCCGCCAGCCGGGTGAAGTCCAGCGGTTCGACCCCGCTGGCGATGCGCTCGGGCCAGGCCAGCCCGCAGGCAATGGGCACGCGCATGTCCGGCGTGCCCAGTTGCGCCAGGATGGAGCTGTCCTGCAACTGCACCATGGAATGCACGATCTGCTCCGGATGGATGACGACGCGGATCTGCTGCGGCGCCATGTCGAACAGCCAGCGGGCCTCGATCACCTCCAGCGCCTTGTTCATCATGGTGGCCGAATCGACGGAAATCTTGCGCCCCATGCTGAAATTGGGGTGCTTGCACGCCTGCGCAGGCGTCACCGTATGCAACGTGGCCGGGTCGCGCTGGCGAAACGGCCCGCCCGAGGCCGTGAGGATGATGCTATGCACGCGCTGCGCCCAGGCGCTGCGGTCTTCGGGCAGGCACTGGAAGATGGCGGAATGCTCGCTGTCGATCGGCAGCAGGGTGCAGCCGTGGCTGCGCACCGTTTCCATGAACAGGGCGCCGCCGACGACCAGGGCCTCTTTGTTCGCCAGCAGCAGACGCTTGCCCGCCCGCGCCGCAGCCAGACAGGGGGCCAGGCCCGCCGCGCCGACGATGGCGCCCATGACGGTGTCCACATCCTCGTGCGATGCTATGGTTTCAAGTGCATCTTCCGCTTGCAGTACCTCGGTTTCAAGGTTGTTCACCTTCAATTTCCGCGCCAGCTCTGCGGCATGTGCTGCACTTGCCATCACGGCATAGCGCGGGGCAAAGGCTTGGCACTGCGCCAGCAAGGCATCGACCTGGGTGGCCGCGCTGAGGGCGAAAACTTCAAACTGCGCGGGGTGGCGGCGCACCACGTCCAGCGTGCTGGTGCCGATGGAGCCGGTCGAACCCAGCACCGTAAGCCGTTGCTTCATAGGAAAACTCTTTGAAAAATCAGGCAATTCAAGCGATTCAGGCGGCATAGCTGACCAGCATCATGGCCAGCGGCAAGGTCGGCAGCAAAGCGTCGATGCGGTCCAGCACCCCGCCGTGGCCGGGCAGGAGCTGGCTGCTGTCCTTGACCCCGGCGCTGCGCTTGATGAGCGATTCGACCAGATCGCCCAGGACGCTCATCGCCGTCAGGAACAGCGCGGACAGCACCAGAAAGCCGGTGCCGGCCTGCGCCAGATGGCTGTAAAGACTGAGGGACGCAGGCTGATTGCCGGCATCGCACTGCACCCACACCAGGGCCATGACCAGCACGCCGACGGCACCGCCCAGGGCGCCCTCCCAGCTTTTGCCGGGGCTGATGCTGGGCGCCAGCTTGACCTTGACCAGCCGCTGCCCGAAGGCGCGGCCCGTGAAATAGGCGAACACATCCGCCACCCACACCAGCAGCAACACCGAAAGCAGGAAGTTCACCCCCAACACCCGTGCCTGCACCATCGCCAGCCCGGCAACGGCCAGGGCCAGCAGGCCCAGCGGCCAGCGCAGCGCCAGTGGCAGCCGCGCCCATACCGGCACGCCGCTGCGCACCAGAAAGCCCGCGCCCAGCACCCAGGCGCTGCCGGCCACCAGCCACAACAGCGGGTACTGGCCCAGCAGCCAGCCCTGCGCCCAGCCCAGGGCGCCCAGCCCGGCCAGCAACAGCACGCCGGCCCAGGTGGCCACGGCGCCGACGCCGTTCAGCCGCCCCCACTCCCACGCACCGGCGGCCACCATCAAGACCACGATGGCGTTGAACCCGGCGGTGTTGGGATGCAGCAGTGCCGGCAGGAGTACCGCCAGCAGCACCAGGGCCGTAATAACGCGCTGTTTAAGCATCCGGGATGTCCTTCTGAAAAAATGGGCAGAATGGTAAAAATATAGCTTCTTCCGCTGAACCAGCAACGATTTCAGATATTAAAAGCATTGAAAACGTTATTTGATCAGCGGTAGAAGCTATCAATTTCACTATTCACCCGTAACCTGTGCGGAAGTCTGGCCAAAACGGCGCTCCCGCTGGGCAAATTGGGCAATGGCTGCATCCAGATCGGCCGCATCGAAGTCGGGCCAGAGCCGATCGCTGAACAGCAGCTCGGTATACGCCGCCTGCCACAGCAGGAAGTTGCTCAGGCGCAGTTCCCCGCCAGTGCGAATCAGCAAATCCGGGTCGGGCACATGGGCCAGGGCCAGGGCCGCGTTGATATTTTCTTCGGTCAGCGCCAAGCCCTGGGCGGCCACCTGGGCGGCGGCCTGGGCCATGTCCCAGCGCCCGCCGTAGTTGAAGCAGATGTTCAGAACCAACGTCCCGTTCTGCGCCGTGGCCGCTTCGGCCAGGGCAAAACCGGCCTGCACCTTGTCCGACAGGCTGGCCCGCTCGCCGACGAAATGCAGGCGCACGCCCTCGCGGGCCAGCTCGGGCACCTCGCGCGTCAGCGCCAGGGCCATCAGGTCCATCAGGCCGCTGACTTCTTCCTGCGGACGATTCCAGTTCTCGGAAGAAAAGGCGAACACCGTCAGCACCGGCACGCCGCGCTCGATGCACAGGCGCACGCAGCGGCGCAGCGCATCCACCCCTTTTTTATGTCCCGCCAGGCGGGGCAGAAACCGCCTGGTGGCCCAGCGGCCATTGCCATCCATGACGATGGCAATGTGCTGCGGCACGATACCGGCCCTACTGGCCTGGGAACTGGGCATTTACACCGCCATGATGTCCTGCTCTTTGGCAGCGACCAGGGTGTCGATTTCAGCGATGAACTTGTCGGTCAGCTTCTGGATGTCGGCTTCGCTGCGCTTTTGATCGTCTTCGGAAGCTTCCTTGTCCTTGACCAGCTTTTTCACGCCTTCATTGGCATCGCGGCGCAGGTTGCGCACGGCGACCTTGGACGCTTCGCCCTCGGTGCGGGCCAGCTTGGTCATTTCCTTACGGCGCTCCTCGCTCATGGGCGGCATGGGCACGCGGATCAGGTCGCCCAGCGAGGCCGGGTTCAGGCCCAGGTCGCTTTCGCGGATGGCCTTTTCCACCTTGGCGGCCATGTTCTTCTCCCAGGGCTGCACGCCGATGGTGCGGGCATCGATCAGCGACAGGTTGGCCACCTGCGACAGCGGCACCATCGAGCCGTAGTAATCCACATGGATGGTGTCCAGCA
>JAHRXD010000220.1 GCA_019104825.1 Comamonas sp. | reverse complement strand
GCCACGGTGCCGAAGAACAAAAATGGCTCTTGCAGCACCAGGCCGATGTTGCGCCGGTAGTCGGCCACGGCCAGGCGGCGCACGTCGATGCCGTCGAGCTGGATGCTGCCTTCGGTCACGTCATAGAAGCGGTTGATGAGGTTCACCAGCGTGGACTTGCCCGAACCGCTGTGGCCGACCAGGCCGATCATCTCGCCGGGCTGAATTTGCAGGTTGAGCTGGCGGATGACCTGGCGGCTGCCGTAGCGAAAGCCCACGTCCTGCAGGCGGATGCCGCCCTGCACAGGCTGGGGCAGGGCCACGGGGTGGACGGGGTCGGGAACGCTGCTGACCTGGTCCAGCACGTCGAAGATGCGCTTGGCCCCGGCGGCGGCCTTCTGCGTGATGTTCACGATGCGGCTCATGGAATCGAGCCGGGTGTAGAAGCGCCCGATGTAGGCGATGAAGGCCGACAGCACGCCCACGGTGATCTGGTCGTGCGCCACCAGCCAGATGCCGAAGGCCCAGACGATGAGCAGGCCGATCTCGGTCATCAGCCCGACGGTGGGGGAGAACAGCGCCCAGACCTTGTTCACGCGGTCGTTGGCCTCCAGGTTGCGCTGGTTGGCGGCGCGAAAGCGCTGCATCTCCCGCGCTTCCTGGGCGAAGGCCTTGACCACGCGCACGCCGGGGATGGTGTCGGAGAGGACGTTGGTGATCTCGGCCCAGACGCGGCTGGTGCGGTCGAAGCCGACGCTCAGGCGGCTGCGCACCTTGTGGATCAGCCAGGCGATGAAGGGCAGCGGCACCAGCGTGACCAGCGCCAGCCAGGGGTTGATGCTGGCCAGGATGGCGGCGGTCATCAGGATCATGATGACGTCGGTCACGAAGTCCAGCGCATACAGCGACAGGAACATGTTGATGCGGTCGGTGTCGGAGCTGATGCGGCTCATCAGGTCGCCGGTGCGCTTGCTGCCGAAATACTCCAGCGACTGGTTGAGCATGTGCGCGTAGATGGTGGTGCGCATGTCCGCGCCGATGCGCTCGGACACCTTGGCCATGACCCAGGTGCGTGCCCAGCCCAGCCCCCAGGCCAGGACTGCCGACAGCAGCAGCCCGCCCAGGTAGAGGGCGACCAGCGCCGGGTCGATGGGCTGGCGGTTGTTCTGGTAGGGGATGAGGATGTCGTCCAGGATGGGCATCGTCAGGTAGGGCGGCACCAGGGTGGCCGCCGTGCCCAGCAGGGTCAGGACGAAGCCCAGCAGCAGCAAGCCCTTGTACGGCCTGGCAAAGCGGCCCACGCGCAGCAGCACCCAGGTGGAGGACTTGGCCTGCGGCTGGCGGGCGCAGGCGGGGCATTCGTCGGCCTCGGGCGGCAGGGTCTCGTGGCAATCGGGGCAGCGCGGCAGTTCTTGCGCAGGCGGCATGGACTGCGGCTGGCCTGCGCGGCGGGCGGCGCACAGCGCCTCGAAGCGCAGTTGCAGGCGCAGCGCCTGGGCCTGGTGTTGCAGGGTGAAGCGCCACACGCCCAGGCGCTGCTGGCCGTCGTGCAGCTCCAGGGTGCCGATGCCGGCGTGGTCGCTCATGCGCAATTGCAGGGCGGGCGACAGCGGCCAGGACTGCCAGCCGGTGTCGGCCGGGGCATCGCCGTCGCGGGCGAGCAGGCGGGTGTCGGTCAGCACCAAAGCCCCGTTGGCAAAGCGCAGGTTGCGGCTGAGGTCAACCGCCAGCTGTTCTTGCACGTTCTCCTGGGGTGCCAGCAGCGCCTGCAGGCGGGCTTGATCGTCTATCTGTGGTGGTTGCATGGTGAATCTTCAAACGCAGCACACTGCATTCTGGCTGACAGAGCGTTATGGCCCATTTTCAAGACATACAACTGCTTCGTACCACCTACCTGCGCGGCCCCAGCATCTGGACGTACCGCCCGGTGCTGGAAGTCTGGCTCGACCTGGGCGCCCTGGAGGACTATCCCTCCAACCTGCTGCCCGGCTTCAACGAGCGCCTGACGGACTGGCTGCCCGGCCTGGTCGAACACCATTGCGGCGTGGGCCACCGGGGCGGTTTTCTGGAGCGCTTGCAGGAAGGCACCTGGTGCGGGCATGTGCTGGAACACACCATCATCGAGCTGCTCAACCTGGCCGGCATGGGGGCCGAATTCGGCCAGACCCGCAGCGTGCGCCAGCGCGGGGTGTACCGCATGGTGTTCCGCTGCCCGGAAGAGCTGGTGGCCAAGGTGGCCCTGCAGCAGGGCCACGCCCTGATCATGGCGGCGATCAATGACCGGCCCTTCGACGTGGCCGCCGCCGTCGCCGCCATCGAGCAGGCCATCGAAGCGCGTTACCTGGGGCCCAGCACGGCCAGCATCGTCGATGCCGCAGCGCAGCGGCGCATTCCCTTCATCCGCCTGAACGACGGCAATCTGGTGCAACTGGGCTACGGCGCGGCGCAGCGGCGCATCTGGAGTACGGAAACCGACAAGACCAGCGCCATCGGCCTGGGCATCAGCGAGGACAAGGACTTGGCCAAGCAACTGCTCAAGGCCAGCGGTGTGCCGGTGCCCGAGTGGGAGCTGGTCGGCAGCGCCGACGAAGCCTGGGACGAGGCGCAGGACATCGGCCTGCCCGTCACCGTCAAGCCCTACAACTCGAACAAGGGCGAAGGCGTGGGCGTGAACCTGACCACCGAGGCGCAGGTGCGCAGCGCCTACGCCGCCGCCCGGCAACTGACCCGCTACGTGATGGTCGAGCGCCACATTCCCGGCCACGTCCACCGCCTGCTGGTGGTGGGCGGCAGGCTGGTGGCGGCCTCGCGCGGGGAATATCCCCAGGGCGGCGCCAACCCCCGCGCCGCAATGGCGACCGTCGACTGCACGGCCCAGGTGCATCCGGACATCGCCTACCTCGCCACCCTGGCGGCCAAGGTGGTGGGGCTGGACATTGCCGGGGTCGATCTGGTCTGCCAGCACATCGACCAGCCGCTGGCCGCGCAGGACGGCGCGATTCTGGAAGTGAACGCCGGGCCGGGCCTGCTGATGCACCTCAAACCCAGCCACGGCGTGCCCCAGCCGGTGGGCGAGGCCATCGTCGAACACCTGTTCCCCCAGCCCGAAACGCCCCTGGCCGACAAGGAGGGCATGGCCGCCCGCATCCCCGTGGTGGGCATGGTCGGCACGCGGCACAACGCCTGGACGGCACGCCTGACCGGCTGGCTGCTGCAACTGTCGGGCAAGCGCACCGGCGTGGCGTGCAGCCAGGGCAGCTTCCTCAATGGCCGCCTGACGCAGGCGGGCGACCACACGCGCTGGCAGGCGGCGCACCGGCTGCTGGTCAATCGGCTGGCCGAGGCCGCCGTCATCCAGACCACGGCCCGCTCCATCCTGGAAGAAGGGCTGGCCTACGACCGCTGCCAGGTCGGTCTGGTGACCGATTGGGACGGCTGGCAGACCCTGGCCGACCATGACGTGCATGAAGCTGCCGACCTGCGCCGGGTGCTGCGCACGCAGATCGACGTGGTGTTGAGCCAGGGCACCGGCGTGCTGAATGCCGACGACGATGCCGTGGCCGAACTGGCCAGCCTGTGCGACGGACAGGTGCTGCTGTTCAGCCAGCAGGCGGCCAACCCGCACATCGCCGCGCACCGCGAGCAGGGCGGGCGGGCCGTGTTCGTGCAGCACAGCCAGGTGGTGCTGGCCCAGGGCGGCACCGAGCGCAGCCTGGGCAGCGTGGCCGCCCTCAGCCCCGCCGCCGCAGCCGTGCCGGACACCCCGGCCCTGCTGGCTGCGCTGGCCTGCGCCTGGGCGCTGGACATCAGCCCCGAGCTGCTGGCGGCAGGCTGCAAGACCTTTGTTTTTGAATAAATATCAGATAAATGTGAGCTGCTACCGCTGATGAAATAAGCGTTTCGGCATCTATTTATCCTGTTTTCCTTACTGATACTGCGAGACGTACTATGGAAATATCCCGTATCCGTGCCCTGCGTGGCCCCAACCTGTGGAGCCGCAATACCGCCATGGAGTGCGTCGTGCACTGCACGCCGCAGGAATGCGACTTCACGCAAATCCCCGGTTTTGAGGAGCGCGTGCGGGCCCGTTTCCCGGCCATCGGCGGCCTGCAGGCGCAAGGCGTGGACAACCTGCTGTCCATGGGCCATGTGCTGGAATCGGCCGCCCTGGCGCTGCAGGCCCAGGCCGGTTGCCCGGTGACGTTCAGCCGCACGCACCAGACCGTGGAGGCCCATACCTTCCAGGTCGTCGTCGAATACACCGAAGAAGCCGTGGGCCGCCGCGCCATCGACCTGGCCGAGCAACTGGTGCAGGCCGCCTTGCAGGACACGCCCTTCGACATCCAGGCGGCGATTGCCGAGCTACGCGAGCTGGACGAGGACGAGCGCATGGGGCCGTCTACCCAGTCCATCGTCGATGCCGCGCTGGCCCGGGGCATTCCCTTCAAGCGCCTGACCAAAGGCAGCCTGGTGCAACTGGGCTGGGGCAGCAAGGCCCGCAAATTCCAGGCTGCCGAAGTCGATCAGACCAGTTCCGTGGCCGAAGCCATTGCCCAAGACAAGGATTTGACCAAGCGCCTGCTGCACGCCGCCGGGGTGCCCGTGCCGCTGGGCCGCCCGGTGCAGGATGTCGAGGATGCCTGGGCCGTCGCCCAGGAAGTGGGACTGGCCCAGGGCTGGCCCGTGGTGGTCAAGCCCCAGGACGGCAACCAGGGCAAGGGCGTGACGGTGAACATCACCACGCGCGAGCAGTTGCAAGCGGCCTACGCCACGGCGCTGGAGCATGGCAGCGTGGTCATGGTCGAGCGCTTTTTGCCCGGCCACGACTTTCGCCTGCTGGTCGTCGGCGACCAGCTGGTGGCCGCCGCCCGGCGCGACCCGCCGCAGGTGCTGGGCGACGGGCAGCACACCATTGCCGAACTGGTCGAACAGGTCAATCGCGACCCGCGCCGGGGCAGCGGCCACGGCACCGCGCTGACCAAGATCCGCCTGGACGACATCGCCCTGGGGCGCCTGGCCAGCGCCGGGCTGACGCCGCACAGCATTCCGGCCCAGGGCCAGCGCGTGGTGCTGCGCAACAACGCCAACCTGTCTACCGGCGGCAGCGCCACCGACGTGACGGACGACGTGCATCCGGCCATTGCCGCCCGCGCCATCGAGGCCGCAGCCAGCGTTGGCCTGCACATCTGCGGCGTAGACGTGATTGCCGAATCCATGCTCAAACCGCTGGAGGCGCAGGGCGGCGGCATCGTCGAGGTGAATGCCGCCCCCGGCCTGCGCATGCACCTGGCGCCTTCGTACGGCAAGCCGCGCAACGTCGGCCAGCACATGGTCGACCTGCTGTTTGCCCCGCACGACGACGGGCGCATCCCCGTCGTGGCGGTGACGGGCACCAACGGCAAGACCACCACCACGCGGCTGATCGCCCACATCTTTGCCGCCCAGGGGCTGCGCGTGGGCATGACGAATACCGATGGCGTCTACGTGCAGGGCCGCCAGATCGACAGCGGCGACTGCTCCGGCCCGAAAAGCGCCCGCAACGTGCTGGCCCACCCCGAGGTGGATGCGGCGGTGCTGGAGTGCGCCCGGGGCGGCGTGCTGCGCGAGGGGCTGGGCTTCGACCGCTGCCAGGTGGCCGTGGTCACCAACGTGGGCGAG
>JAHRXD010000216.1 GCA_019104825.1 Comamonas sp. | reverse complement strand
GTTTCGGCATCGACCAGCTTGTCGGGCAGGTGGTCGTTGATTTCGGCGTGGGTCAGGTAGCCGCGCGTCTTGCCGAGCTTGATGAGCAGTTTCAGGCGCTGGCGGCGGGTGTTCATTTCCTCTTCGGTCAGGACGGTTTCGTCCAGGCCGAATTCCTTCATCAAGGCGCGTTCCTTGGCCTTGCTGATCTTCATGCGCAGGGGCTTGGCTTTTTCCACGCCTTCGGCGGGGGCAGCGGCTTCGGCCTCCGGCTCGGCTTCCAGCTCCAGGTCGGCTTCGATGTCGCTCAGGTCGGCATCGTCGTCCAGGCCCTCTTCCTTGGCCTTGGGCTTGCGGCCCCGCTTGGCGGCCGGTTTGTCGGCATCGTCCTTGGCGGCTTTCTTGGCAGCAGGGGCTTTCTTGGCAGCAGGAGCTTTCTTGGCTGCGGCTTTTTTCGCTGCGGGCTTGTCGGCGGCGGCTTCCTCGGCCTCGACCGGGGCCGCTACGGTTGCAGCCTCGGTGGCTTTTTTCTCGGCGGCTTTTTTGGCGGGGGCCTTCTTGGCAGCCGGTTTTTTGGCGGGTTCTGCCGGCACTTCCTGGGTGGCCGTGCTGTCGGCCGCTACAGCTTGCTTGGCCGGGGTTTTCTTGGCAGCGGCCTTTTTCGGCGCGGGCTGCTCTGCGTCGGCATCGGCCTGCTTACGGCTACGTTTGGGGGTCGCTTCTGCCAACAGCGCATCCGCCATGGCTTTCAATTCAGCTTTGGTTGCCACTTGGGTTCCTTTTCGCAATATCCACCAGCACGCCGAGGGGAGCACTGCCACTGGCGGGCACATCCATTCCATTGAGTCTGCATTGCACGCACCTGGGGCCAGGGCGTGGGGAGTCAAGCCTCCCGGGCAAGATGGTGGGCGATCATTTGGTGTGCAGTCCTTGCGGGAATGGGTCAGAGCCTGATGCTCAACGTGAATGCGCTTTCACGCGACCCGGGTCGGAGGTGCTGCTGTCGCTCTTGCCGATAAGGGCGCAATTATAGGCGTTCGCCGCAAACTCAAGACCAAACTTCGGAAAAATGTCAAGCCCTGTCTATAAATTTTTACTGCGCTCCAGCAACGCCTGGTAACGCTGGCGCAGTTCCTGGTTGCCAGGGTCGCTGGCGTAGGCCTGGGCCAGCTGGGTCTGCAACTGGCGGATGCGCTGGGTCAGGAGCGGTTTGAGGATGCTGCGCAGCTCCTGGTGCTGGGCCTGGGGGTCGTCCTCGGGGTGCCCCAGGGGGCCGCTCATCAGTTGCTGCACCCAGTCCCGGTGCCCGGTGGCATCCAGTTGCTGCTGCACTGCCGCCCAGCTTTGGGTGCCGTGCGCCTGGTGAAACGCCTCGACCCAGGCAAACAAAGGGCCGTGGGGCGTGGGCAGGTGAACCAGCGCATCCCAGTCGTCGTTGTCCAGCCGTTCCAGCAGGGCCATATGCCCCAGCAGCAGGCGCACGGCCTGGTCCGGCCCGGTGGTGATTTCCACCCGGCGGCTGGCAGACGGCGGCGCGGCAGGGCGCCCACGGCCCGGCCCGGCCCACGGTTGGCGCGGCGGGCGTTCGCCCCAGCGGCTGCCATGCCCCTGGCGGCCATCCGGCGCGGGGTGGCCGCTGCTGGCCGGGGCATTGGTGCGCTGCCAGATGCCCTCCAGCTCCTGCGCGGGCAGGGCGATGTGCTGGGCCAATTCGTCCAGCACCAGCCGCTTCAGGGTGCTGGGGGGCAGCAGATTCCACAGCGGCTGCGCCTGGTTGGACAGCCGCGCCCGGCCCGGGGCGGTGCCCAGGTCGCAGCCCTCGCTGGCCACTTGCAGCAGGAACTGGTTGAACGGCATGGCAGCATGCACCATGCGGGTGAAGGCATCGGCACCGTGGGTGCGGATGAAGCTGTCCGGGTCATGCTCGGGCGGCAGAAAGAGGAACTTCACGCTGCGCGTGTCATTGACCAGCGGCAGCACCGCCTCCAGCGCCTTGCGGGCGGCCCGCTGCCCGGCAGCATCGCCGTCGAAGCTGAACACCACCGCCTCGGTAAAGCGAAACAGCTTGTGGATGTGTTCGCCGGTGCAGGCGGTGCCCAGGGTGGCCACGGCGTTGGGAAAGCCCAGTTGCGCCAGCGCCACCACGTCCATATAGCCTTCGCAGACCAGGGCGTAGCCGGCTTCGCGCAGGTCGGTGCGGGCTTCGTACAGGCCGTACAGCTCGCGCCCCTTGTGGAACAGCGGGGTTTCCGGCGAGTTGAGGTATTTGGGCTTTTCGTCGCCCAGCACGCGCCCGCCAAAGCCGATGCACTGGCCCTTCACGTCCCGGATGGGGAACATGATGCGGTCGCGGAAGCGATCGTAGCGCTTGTCGTCCTCGGCGCCGTGGATGACGAGGCCGCCCTCCTCCAGCAAACGGCTGGTGTAGTCGGGGAAAACGCTGGCCAGATAGTTCCACCCCGCCGGGGCATAGCCCAGGCCGTAGCGGCTGCTGACCGCCCCGGAGACGCCCCGGCGTTTCAGGTAGTCGATGGCGTGGGGAGTGCTTTTGAGCTGTTCGCAATACGCCTGGGCGGCCCGCTCCATCGTGTCCACCAGGCTGTCCTGCTGCTGCTTGGCCGCCTGGCGCTGGGCGCGTTGCTGGGGGGAGATGTCTTCCTGCGGCACCTGCATCCCGACCTCCTGGGCCAGGGACTGCACGGCTTCCATGAACTCCATGCCGGTATGTTCGCGCAGGAAGGCGATGGCGTCGCCGCCCTTGCCGCAGCCGAAGCAGTGGAAAAACTGCTTGACCGGGCTGACGCTGAACGAGGGCGATTTTTCCCCATGAAAAGGGCACAGCCCCATGAAGTTGGCCCCGCTTTTTTTCAGCGGCACGTAGCGCCCCACGACATCGACGATATCGACGCGCTGGAGCAGGTCTTGGATAAAAGAGGCAGGAATCGACACGGCAGCGATTGTCTTGCAAATTCCGAATCCACAAACATCGTTAAAAAGAGAGCTTCTTCCGCTGGATATACATGGTTTTCAGATATGAAACTATCTAAAAATCAATGAATACCAGCGGAAGCAGCTATTTTTTTATTGACCCTGCGCCCCCTCTTCCCGCACCCGCCAGTAGCGGGCAAAGCGCGGCAGACCGCTGGCGTGGGTGCCGTTGAAGCGGTAGGTAATGGTGCTGCCGATGGCCGGAGGCCGGGCGCGGTCGGCATCGGTCAGGCCGCTGCCGATTTTGAAACGCTGGCCGCCGGGCATCTGCACCAGCAGCGCCCCGGTCATGCCCTGGTATTTGCCTTTGCCGGGCAGGTGGGCCACGACCACGGCTTCGGCATCGTCAAACAGTTTCAGCTTGACCAGATCGTCGCTGCGGCCCGGGCGGTAGGGGCTGTCGGCGCGGCGCAGCATCAAACCTTCCGCACCCGCCTTGCTGACAGCGTGCAGTTGCTCCATCAGGGCCGCATGGCTGGGCACCTGCCACTGCGCCGCTGCCTGCACCCAGGGCTGGCCGATGCCCTGCGCCACGCGCTGCAAGGCCTGCTGGCGCTGCCCGAACGGGCCGGGATGCTGCGGCAGGTCGAACACCATGTAGCGCAGCGTGCGCCAGCCGTCCTCATCCTTGCGGCCCTGCGCCACCGTGGCCTGCACGGCGGCGAACTGCCCACGGCCCGCCCACAGTTCGCCATCCAGCGCCTGTGCAGGCCAGCCCCGGGTGAACCACGCGGGCGCATCGATGGGCAGCCCCTGGCGGCTGCGCAACTGCCGCCCATCCCAATGGGCGCGGATGCCGTCGTATTTCTCGCTGACCCAGTACGCCTGCACGTCCAGCCCGGGCCGGTAGCTGTTGGCCAGGGTCAGCGTGTCGGCGCGGGCCGCAGCCGCTGCACAAAGAATGCACAGCGCCAGAAAAACACCCATGCGGCGCAGCCAGGGCAGTGAATACATGAGAACGACCTTCCGCAAAAAAACAGGTCAGCCCTGCACCGGTTCCTGCGCCCGTTCGAGTTCCTGTTGCAGGAAGTCGAACACGGCCTCGTCTGCGCAGAACGCCACGTTGAAGCGCAGCCACGGGCTGGGTTCCAGCCCGGGCGAGAACAGATGCCCCGGCCCGAGCAGGATGTCATGCTCCGTGGCCCGCAGCGCCAGGGCATTGACGTCGGCAATCTGCGGATGGCGCACCCACAGGAACATGCCGGCCTTGGGTTCGGTAAACAGCTCGAAGCCCAGGGCGAGAAAGCGTGCTGCCACTTTCTCGTGCGCGGCCGTCAGGCGCTCGCGCAGCGTCTTGGCGTGCTTGCGCCAGCGTCCGTCGATCAGGGCGCCGTAGACGATGCGCTCGGACAGCTCGGCAGAGGTCAGGCCCGCAATCATCTTGAGCTGGGCCAGGTCCTCGATCAGCTCCGGGTTGCCCGCCATGTAGCCCACGCGCAGGTTGGGCGAGATGGTCTTGGAAAAGCTGCTGATGTAGACCACGCGGTTGAGCTGGTCCAGACTGGCAAACGATGGGTAGGGGCGCGGGTCCAGGTCGCTGTAGATGTCGTTCTCGACCAGCGTCACGTCGTACTTCTCAGCCAGTTGCAGCACGCGGTACATGTGCGCCAGCGTGGCCGATGCGCCCGTCGGGCAGTGCAGCCGTGGCTGGGTGAAGAACACCTTGGGGCGGTGTTCGTCCAGCAGGCGCTCCAGCAGGGCCAGGTCGTAGCCCTCTTGCGTGCGCGTGACGCCCAGCAGTTCGCCGCCCAGCAGGCGCAGGCCGAAGCACAGGTTGGCGTAACTGGGGTCGTCGATCAGCACCGGGTCGCCTGCATGTACCAGCCGACGGGCGATCAGATCCAGCGCGTGGCTGGAGCCGGACGTGAGCAGGATCTGCTCGGTGGTCAGCGCCACCTCGTGTTCGGCCAGCAGGTCGCGCACCAGTTGGCGCAGCGGCGCAAAGCCTTTCGGCTCGCCATAGCCGCTGATGCTGATCTCGCCCGAGGCGAGGGTGCGCAGCGCACGGCGCACGCCGTCGCCGAACAGCCAGTCCTCCGGCAGCCAGCCGCAGCCGGGTTTGCGGCTGAGTCCCCGATGCTCGAAGATGCGCCGCATGTAGTACATGGAGTCGAAGTCGTAGCGGCCCCCGGCGGCGGGCACCTGGCCATCGTCCGGCCTGCGCCGGCGCACGAAAAAGCCCAGGTGCGGGCGCGAGACGAAATAACCCTGCGCCACCAGCCGGTCGTAGGCATCCACGACGGTGTAGACGCTCACCCCGTGCGCATGGGCAAATTGCCGGATGGACGGCAGCTTGGCGCCGGAGCGCAGCGCCCCCTCTTCGACAAGGCGGCTGAAACCGTCCACGATCTGCTGGACCAGGGACACGGAGGAGGAAGAATCAAGCACGAACATGGCATCTAGGGGTTACTACGGGTCGGGTTTGTTTGTACTGCACCCACGGCCTGCACAGTACCTGCCCCCCCGGGCAGAAGCTGTGTATGTTAGCCCTTGGGGGTGGTCGATAGAGTGGCACTTCACTGTTCTCCAACCTGGAAGGAAGCCATGCTCGACACCACCAAGACCACCAACGCCAGCCTGTACGCCCGCCGTGAAGCGGCCATTCCGCGCGGCGTGGGCCACACCCACCAGATCTTCATCGACCGGGGCGACAACGCCGAAATCTGGGATGTGGAAGGCAAGCGCTACATCGATTTTGCCGGTGGCATTGCCGTGCTGAACACCGGCCACCGCCATC
>JAHRXD010000064.1 GCA_019104825.1 Comamonas sp. | reverse complement strand
CGGGGTTGCCGATGCCGTAGATGGCCGACACGGTGGCGACGATGACTACGTCGCGACGCTCCAGCAGGCTCTTGGTACAGGACAGGCGCATCTGCTCGATATGCTCGTTGATGGCGCTGTCCTTTTCGATGAACAGGTCGCGCTGGGGCACATAGGCTTCGGGCTGGTAGTAGTCGTAGTAGCTGACGAAATACTCCACCGCGTTCCTGGGGAAAAACTCGCGAAACTCGCTGTAAAGCTGCGCGGCCAGCGTCTTGTTCGGCGCAAACACGATGGCCGGGCGGCCCAGCCGGGCAATCACGTTGGCCATGGTGAAGGTCTTGCCCGAACCGGTCACGCCCAGCAGGGTCTGGAAGGCTTCGCCGTCCTGCACACCCTCGACCAGTTGCGCAATGGCCGTGGGCTGGTCGCCCGCCGGGGGATAAGGCTGGAACAGCGCAAACGGGGAGTTTTCAAAATGAACGAATTGCCCTGCGGGGGCAGGAGAAGGTGTCGGTTGTTGCATAGGGGAAATGCTCCGGGGCGTGCCAGCGCAAGGGCAGCCCGCTGTCAGAACGTGTTTACGATCTCAGGCCAGTAACTCGCACAACATATCGATATGTGCCTGGCGATAGTGCGGATCGGGTTCACCGCCCTCGCCAAAAACCGTATGCCACAGCAGCACATGCACGATGGGCGACAGCACCAGCCAGGGATGGCGGGCCAGCACCGTGTCTTTTCTGCCGCTGGCCTCCAGATTCTTCTGGATCACCTGCATGACCTGCTGGGTGTGTCCGTGGGTGAGCTTTTTCCACTCGTCCACCCGCATCGGCACGCGCTCTCGCTCAGGGATCAGGAGGCGCAGGAGTGTAATCACATCCGGGGCCAGCAGGGCCGCGTGCAACCGATCGACCGTCCATTCCGCCAGCGCCCGCGTGCCCGCACCGGCGGCCAGTTGCGGCATCTGCGCCCAGTCGGTGCGGTTCAGGGTGCGGTCGAGCAATGCCTTGAAGATGGCGTCCTTGCTGTCGAAATGGGCATACAGCCCGCCTTTGGACAGGCCGCAGCGCTGCGCGATGTCGTCCATCCGCGCCGCAGTAAACCCGCGTCGGGAAAACTCCTGCAGCGCCGCATCCAGTATCTGCGGCACACGCTGCGCAGGCGCCAGCCGCAGCCTGCGCTTGGGCCGATATGTATCGTTTTGAATCATGCTGGGTATTGTCGAGCCTCAAGGACTGTGGGAAGCACGTCGGAACAAACCGTTAGATACCGACTAGTCGGTTGTTATACTCTTTTTCACGATGCACAAAATCCTGATTCCCCCTGTGATTTTCCCTGCCCCGCAGGGTTGGCTGGCACGGGCGCATGGCCTCCCGGCCCTGCTGCTGGCACTGGGCCTGGCCGGCTGCACCAGCCTGGCCCCGCCGCACGAGCGCCCGCCCAGCCCCCTGCCCGCGCAGTTTGCCGACGCTGGCGCAACGCAGCCCCATGCAGCCAGCCAGCTGGCCTGGCGGGACTACTTCCAGCACCCTGAGCTGCAAACCTTGATCGACCAGGCCCTGCTGCACAACCGCGACCTGCGGGCCGCCATGCTGCAAGTGGCGCAGGCCCGCGCCGCCTACGGCATTGCCCGCGCCGAGCGCAGCCCGGCAGTGGGCGTGGGGCTGGAGTCGCAACGGGCGCTGGTGCCGGGCGACCTGAACATCAGCGGCCAGCCGGTGATCTCCAGCCAGCACCAACTGGGCGTGGGCTTTACCAGTTGGGAGCTGGATGTGTGGGGCCGCATCCGCAGCATGAACGAGGCCGCCCTGCACAGCTACTGGGCCAGCGCCGAAGGCCAACGTGCCGCCCAACTGCTGCTGGTGGCCCAGGTGGCCGATGGCTGGCTGGCCGTGCGCGAACTGGACTGGCGCATCCACCTGGCGCAAGAAGCCCTGGCCACCCGTGCCGAAGCGCGGCGCGTGTTTGCCCGCCGGGTAGAGGTGGGATCGTCATCGCGCCTGGACTTCGTGCAGGTCGAGCTGCTCTGGCAGCAGGCCAGCACGCTGGTGGCCCAGTTGCAGCTCCAGCGCAGCACCCAGATGCACGCCCTGGGCCTGCTGGTCGGACAGTCCGATCTGGCACTGGCCCCCGGCGCCCAGCCGCTGTCGGCCCTGCTGGCATTGCCGCCGCTGGCACCGGGCCTGCCCGCGCAACTGCTGGAAAACCGCCCGGACATCCTGGCTGCCGAACACCAGTTGCAGGCCGCCAACGCCCGCATCGGCGCAGCGCGGGCCATGTACTTTCCGCGCATTGCGCTCACCGCCCTGGGGGGCACGGCCAGCGCCGAACTGGACGGCCTGTTCGCCTCGGGCAGCCGCGCCTGGACGTTTGCGCCCAGCATTTCGCTGCCGCTGTTCGACGGTGGCCGGCGCAAGGCCAACGTGCAGTTGAGCGAGGTGCAGCGCGAGCAGGCCGTGAACCAGTACCAGCGCACGATCGAAGCGGCCTTCCGCGACGTGGCCGATGCCCTGGCAGCCAACCAGTGGCTGGCCACGCAACTGGACAGCCTGCAGGCCACCGAAACCACCCTGACCGAACGCGCCCGCCTGGCCCGGCGGCGCTATGACGCGGGGGCGACGCGCTACTTCGAGGTGCTGGATGCCGAGCGCGACCTGCTCGCCGCCCAGCAGCAGGTGGTGCAGGCCCAGCGGGCGCTGCTGGGCGCACGCCTGCAGCTCTACACGGCCCTGGGCGGCGGCAGCGCCCACCTGCCCCTGCCTGCCGCGCAGTAAAACAGAACATTCAGGAAAGCACGCCATGGACGCACGCATCAAAAAATGGATCGCCCCCGCAGCCCTTGCCCTGGCGGCCGCAGCCGCCTATCTGGCCTGGAACGCCAGCCACAACAGCGGCCCCGGCCCCGGCTTCATCCAGGGCAATGGCCGCATCGAGGCCACCGAGATCGACATCGCCACCAAGCTGCCGGGCCGTCTGGCCGAGGTGCTGGCCGCCGAGGGCGACTTCGTCCAGGCCGGTGACGCACTGGCCCGCATGGACGTGGCCACCCTGCAGGCCCAGCGCAGCGAGGCCGTGGCCCGCCACGCCCAGGCACAGCACGGCGTGGCCACCGCCCACGCCCAGGTGGCGCTGCGCGAAAGCGACCTGCGGGCCGCCCAGGCGCAAGTGGCGCTGCGCGAAAGCGAGCTGGATGCCGCCCAGCGGCGCCTGGCCCGCTCGACCGAGCTGGCCCGCGATGGCGCATCCTCCCAGCAGGAGCTGGACGACGACCGCGCCCGCGAGCGCAGCGCCCAGGCCGCCGTGACCGCCGCCAAGGCGCAGGTGGACGCCGCCCGCGCTGCCGTGCAGGCCGCACGCACCCAGGTTACGGGGGCAGAGGCCCAGGTCGAGGCCGCCCAGGCCAGCGTCGAGCGCATCGACGCCGACCTGCAGGACGCCACCCTCACCGCCCCGCGCGATGGGCGCGTGCAGTTCCGCATTGCGCAGGAGGGCGAGGTGCTGGGGGCCGGGGGCCGGGTGCTGAATCTGGTCGATCTGTCCGACGTGTACATGACCTTCTTCCTGCCCGAAACCGCCGCCGGACGCGTGGCCATCGGCAGCGAGGCCCGCATCGTCCTGGACGCAGCGCCGCACATCGTGATTCCGGCCACCATCCGCTTTGTCTCGGCCACCGCGCAATTCACGCCCAAGACGGTGGAAACCGCCAGCGAGCGCCAGAAGCTCATGTTCCGCGTGCGGGCGCAGATTGACCGCGAGCTGCTCGCCCGCCACCTGCAGCAGGTCAAGACCGGCCTGCCCGGCGTGACCTGGGTGAAGCTGGATGCCAACGCCGCCTGGCCCGCCAGTCTGCAACCCAACGTTCCGCAGTAAGCGCCATGCAGACCCCCGTTGTTCGCCTGACCGATGTCGCCCTGCGCTACGGCCCCGCCTGCGCCCTGGACGGGGTGACGCTGGACATTCCCGGCGGGCGCATGGTCGGCCTGATCGGGCCGGACGGCGTGGGCAAGTCCAGCCTGATGGCGCTGATTGCCGGTGCCCGCATCCTCCAGCAGGGCCGGGTCGAGGTGCTGGGCGGCAGCATGGCCGAGCGCCGCCACCGCAACGCCATCCAGCCGCGCGTGGCCTACATGCCCCAGGGACTGGGCAAGAACCTGTACCCCACGCTGTCGGTGGAAGAAAACCTGCAATTTTTCGCCCGCCTGTTCGGCCACGATGCGGCCGAGCGGCGCCGGCGCATCGACGATCTGACCCAGGCCACCGGGCTGCACAAATTCCTGGCCCGCCCGGCCGGCAAGCTCTCGGGCGGGATGAAGCAGAAGCTGGGCCTGTGCTGCGCCCTCATCCACGACCCCGACCTGCTCATCCTGGACGAGCCGACCACCGGCGTCGATCCCCTGGCCCGCGCCCAGTTCTGGGACTTGATCGCCCGCATCCGCACCACCCGCCCGGGCATGAGCGTGCTGGTGGCCACCGCCTACATGGACGAGGCCCAGCGCTTCGACTGGCTGGTGGCGATGGACGCGGGGCAGGTGCTGGCCACCGGCACCCCCGCCGAGCTGCTGGCGCAGACCGGCACGCAGCACCTGGAAGCCGCCTTCATCGCCCTGCTGCCCGCCGAGAAAAAACGCGGCCATGCCGAAGTGGTCATCCCGCCGCTGCAGGCGCACGCGGACGACATCGCCATCGAGGCGCGTGACC
>JAHRXD010000222.1 GCA_019104825.1 Comamonas sp. | reverse complement strand
GGTCAGCGGCCACTCGGACTCAGGGTAGTGCTCGCGCATGCTGGAGCCATCGGCAAAGCGCGTCGGGAACCAGGTGGGGCAGCCCGCATAGCGCTCGCCGGTCATGGAGTGGCGCATCTTGGCCAGCCCCTCGTGCCAGATTTGCACCGGGAACTTGTAAGCCGCTTTGATGTGGTCGTCTTTCCACGACTCGTCCACGGTGTCAAAGCGCCCGCCACGGCTCATGACCATGGCCACGCGGCGCACTTCCTCGTCTTTGAGGCGCTTTTGCACTTCGGGCATCCAGCGCGACAGGCCGGTGATCTCGATGTCGTCGTCGCTGGCCTCGGGCACGGGGCGGCCCGCTTGGTAGGCGATGTTGGAGATGCCGCGCACGTAGAAATCCTCGGCGCATTCCAGATCGACGGGCTCGCCGTCCTTGGTACTCATGCCGCCCTTGCCAAAGCCGGGCAGCTGCAGCTCTTTGGCGATGGCAAACAGGAAGGATTCCAGGTTCACCGGCTGGCCGTCGGCGGTGCGGGCCGTGGCCGGTTCCACCACCGGCCAGCGCACGGTGGAGGTTTTGGCAATCACGTCGGCCCAGGGTGCGCCGATGCCCCAGCTCTCGTAGGTCACGGTGTCGGGCACGATGTAGTCGGCCAGGGCCGAGGTTTCGTTGATAAACGGATCGACCGAGACAAACAGCGGCAGCTTTTTCACATCCTTGATGGACGGCACCACGGCGTGCTCAAAGCCGGCGATGGCGTACACCGGGTTGGACATGTGGTTGATCCAGGCCTTGAGCGGGTAGGGGTAGCCCAGCAGGCCAGCGGCCACCATCTCGCTGCTCATATTGCCCGGCGCGGGGTACCAGGGCGCACGCGCCGGGTAGGGGTTTTGGCCGGCCTCTTTTTTGCGCTTGAACTCGCTGGTTTTTTCGTACGGAAAGCGCGTGCGCGACAGCGCCACGCCGGTGGGCTTGACCTGCCCGGCAAACTGGGCGAAGTTGTAGCGCGGGCCGGGGCCAAAGGGGCCGAAGGGGCCGGCATCCAGCACCCAGCCGCCTTTGACGTTGAGGTTGCCAATCAGGTTGTTCAGCATGGCAATGGCATAGGCGGTGTAAAAGCCCGCGCCGCTCATGGTGCCGCCGTGCGAGTTGGCCACTGCGCGCTTGCCGTGGCTGGTGAACTCGCGCGCCAGGTCTTCGATCTCGGCCACGGGCACGCCGCAGATGTCTGAATACTCTTGGATCGTCTTGCGCCGCGCCTCGGTACGCAGCATGACCAGCGCCGAGCACACCGCCACCGGGGCGGGGTCTTGCGCCGCCTCCGGCGCGCGCGGCAGGGTGAAGCTACGCTCGACAAAGATCTCGGCGGGCTGGGCGCTGGTGTGGGGTGCCAGGCTGCCGTCAGCCAGTTGCACCACGTACACATCCTCGGCCGGGGTTTTTTCATCCACGGGTTCAGGCATGGGCAGGCCAATGTCTGCGCCGCGCAGGAATTGGCCGTGGCGCGGGTGCTGGGGATCGTTGATGAGCAAGTGCGTGGCGTTGCTCCACGAGGCCTCGCCCGCAGCGGCCATGGCCGCCGGGCCAGGCTGTGCCAAAAACCTCGCGTCGTAGCGCTCGTTGTCGATGATCCAGCGGATCAGCGCCATGGCCAGGGCCAGGTCGGTGGCCGGCTTGACGGGAATCCAGCGGTTGTTGTCGCCCGCAGCGTGGCTGGACGAGGTGGGCAGGATGGGCGAGATGACGACGTATTTGTAGCTGTTGTCCTCGCGCGAGCGGGCCTCGGCCAGTTCGCGGCCCATGCGCTGAAAGGGGTTGCCCGCCTGCGCCGGTGCCGTGCCCAGGAATAGGCCAAAGCGCGAATTTTTCCAATCGGGCTTGCCGTGTGGCATGCCCGGGATGTTGCCCAAGGCCGCAGCCGTGCCCACGCGGTAGGTCTGGCCACAGTAGGCACCGTGGTTGGCAAAGTTCACCGTGCCGAAGGCCGGGCCGGCAAAGCGCCGGATCAGCGGGGTGCGGCCTTCGTTGGAGGCATCGGTAAAGACCAGCTGGTTGGACTTGGGGCCGTACTCGGGGTTGGCCTCGTCGATCAGCGTCTTGACATCGCGGATGGCGGCCAGGCCATCCACATGGCCCTCGCCAAACAGGTCGCCGCCGTGGCAGACCTCTTGGATCAGCTGCTCAAACGAAATGCTTTGCCACTGGCCCGAGCCGCGCGGGCCCACGCGCTTGAGTGGGGTACGCACGCGGTAGGGCGAGGTTTGGTGCTCCAGCATGGCCGAGCCGCGCGCACACGACGTGGCGCGGCCTTCCAGGCCGTTGTCGCCGCCCAGCATGGCGTACACCTCGCGCACAGGGGTGGCCATGGGCGCGGCGTTGGTCGTGGCCAGCGGGTGGTAGGGGTTGCCGGCGATGCGGATGATCTCGCCCTTTTGCGTATCCACGCGCACGCGCACGCCGCACTGCGTCCAGCAGCCCAGGCAGCTGCTGGGGCTGACCACCTGGCCGGGCTGGGTGGTGAGCTGGCCGCTCACCGGGTCGATGCGGAACTCGGGCGTGAGCGAGTTACCGCGCGTGGCGCTGGGCGGGGCCGTGCCAGCGCTGCCGGTCAGCAGGCCCTTGGCACCTTTGGCCAGCACCTCGCCGTAGCCCGCCGCAAACGCGGTCAGGCCCCCGGCGACAGCGCCGCCGCGCAGCAGCATGCGCCGACGGGTTGCGTCAGGGGTTTGGGGAGTGTCGTTTTTTTTGTCGGTCATGGTTCACCTTTCATAGCCCGCGCTGCTTTGCTATTTTTGATGGCTTTAAGCGCTTGCCTGGTAAGCGTTATCTACGTTTTTTTCTTAAATCGTTGCCACGGGGTGCTGGCGGGCTGGAAACAGCTCCAGCGCCCAGCTGATCAGCCCCACCAGGGCCACGCACAGGCCAGCCATGCCCAGAATGCCCAGCAGACCATCGCCACCCAGCGGCATGGTGTAAAGGTACAGCCCCGCGCCAAACTTGGGCACGCCCTGCACGCTCATGAACAGCGCCCAGCGGAAGGCCCAAGCGCTGCCCGCCAGCAAGGCCCCCAGCACCAGGCGGTAGTACGGGCAGGCCATGCGCGTTTTGCCGGCCAGGAGCACGGCCAGCACCGCTACACCGCCCAGGGCCGAGAGCACCATGCCCCAGCGCCATACCGGAAAGTCCTCCCACAGCCGCGCCGCCGCCAGCAGCGAGGGCGCTTGCGCCATCCAGCCCAGCGCGACCCAGCCCAGTGTGGCCAGGGCCAATGCGCCGGCCAGCGCCAGTGCAATGCTGCGCAACAGCTGCAGTGCCGCCTCGTGCGGGCGCACGGGCGCTGGCAAAAAGCGCTCGATGATGAACATGGCACCAATCGCCGCCAGCCAGCCCGTCAGCGCCAAGTTCACGGGCAGCCAGGCGGTATTCCACAGCGGGCGGGCCCGCACCACCATCACTTCGGCACCGGTGTAGGCCACGATGCTCAGCAGCGAGAGCAGCAACAGCGGCGCAATGGCCCGCATCCAGGCGGGTTTGCCCAGCCACCAGCTGGCGCACAGCGCCAGCGACAGCGTGACAAAGGCCGGCAGCAGCAGTGCGCCGACCGACATCCACGACCAGGGCGTGAAGTGGGCATAGAAATGCCAGAAACGCGCCGGTTGGTGCAAATCGGCCAGCAGCGACACGGGCGCAGCAATGGCCGCAATGGCCAGCGTGACCACGGCCAACGGGGTCAGCCGCGCCAGGCGGCTGCCCGCCGGCGCAAACGCACAGGCTGCCGCCAACAGCGCGGCACCGGTGGCCACGGCGACCAGAAAGAAATACTGCACGGCCCAGGGCAGCCAAGCGACTTCGTAAGCGGGGGTCAGGAGTTCGATGATTTCCATGGTTTTCTCCTCAATGCTCGGCCACCAGGCGCACGCTGGCCTGGCCGTCCACACCATTGACAAACTCATCGGGCAAGCCGATGTAGAACACGCGCGGCTGGGTTTTCATATCGGG
>JAHRXD010000108.1 GCA_019104825.1 Comamonas sp. | reverse complement strand
CGCTGCGTACCACTTTCGTGACCCGTCACATTGGCGCTTAAGGAGAATCAACATGACTAATAAAGCTGCTGAACTCCGCGAAAAAGATGTGGACGCTCTGAAAGAGGAAGTGAAGTCCTTGCAAAAGGCACACTTTGGCCTGCGTATGCAAAAGGCTACGCAACAGTTGGGCAACACTGCCACGCTGAAGGCCACACGCCGCGATATCGCCCGTGCGAAAACCATTCTTGCCCAAAAGCAAGCCACCAAGTAAGGAGCCGACATGACGGAAGCTAAACCATCCCTCAAGCGCACCTTGGTTGGCAAGGTAGTAAGCGACAAGCGCACCAAGACCGTGACGGTTCTGGTGGAACGCCGTGTGATGCACCCCATCTACGGCAAGATCATGATCAAGTCCAGCAAGTACCATGCTCACGATGAGAATAATGAGTACAAGCTGGGTGACACCATCGAGATCACCGAAAGCCGTCCGCTGTCCAAAACCAAGAACTGGGTAGCTACCCGCTTGGTGCAGAAAGCCGCTCTGGTGTAAGCACGCTTCGCCAAAGCAGACCAAGACCTTAAGGTCTTGAAAAGCGACCCACAATGTGGGTCGCTTTTTTGTTTTGAAAGGATGACACCATGATTCAAGTAGGTGAGGCGCTGCCGGCATGCACTTTGATGGAATATGTTGAAGTCGAGGGCAATGGTTGCAGCATCGGCCCCAACCCGGTGGTTTTGCCCGATGCCCTGCGGGGGAAAACCATTGCCCTGTTTGCCGTGCCGGGGGCATTCACGCCGACCTGCTCGGAAAAGCATCTGCCGGGGTATGTGCAACACGCCCAGGCGCTGCAAGACGCTGGAGTGGACGAGATCTGGTGTGTGGCCGTGAACGATGCCTTCGTGATGGGGGCTTGGGGGCGGGCCGAGCAGGTGGCGGGCAAGGTGCGCATGCTGGCCGATGGCGATGCCGTATTCGCCAAGGCGACCGGGCTGATCCTGGACTTGACGGGCAAGGGGCTGGGCCTGCGTGCTGCGCGTTATTCCATGCTGGTGCGTGATGGCAAGGTGGAGCGTTTGAATTTGGAAAACGGCGCGGCCCTGGCCGTGAGCGATGCGGAAACCCTGCTGGGCCAGCTACAGTAATTCAAACTGTCTAAAAAGAGAGCTGCAACCGCTTGTCAGGTAAGCGGTTGCAGCTCTTTTTTGCTTAAAAAATATCGGTTTTCAGGTAATGCGCCCCCACCACGGGGTTGTGATAGTAGGGCGGAATTTCCTCAAAACCCAGCTCGGCGTACAAGGCGCGGGCGGCCTCCATATCGTCCAGGGTGTCGAGCAGGACGCTGGCATAGCCTGCCTGGCGGGCGGCATCCAGCGTGGCCTCTGCCAGATGACGGCCCAAGCCAAAACCGCGAAAGGCTTTGCGCACGTACAGGCGTTTCATTTCTGCAGCGTTGGGGTAGTCGGAGGTATCCAATGGGCGCAGGGCGCAGCAACCGGCGGGGCTGCCATCGACCCAGGCCAGCAGTAAAGCGCCGCGTGGCGGGGCATAGTCGCCCGGCAGGGTCGCCACCTCTTCGTCAAAGCCCTGAAAGCCCAGGTCGATGTCCAGGTCGACGGCGTACTCTTGGAAAAGCTCGCCAGCAATAGCCATGTCCTGGGCATCCGTGGCCTGGCGTAGCGCGATGGGGGAATGTTCCTCGGTCAAAACGGGGCAATAGGGAGGGTCAGCGATAGGGCAAAGTGTAATGGCTTGCCCCTTTGCGGGGCAATGGCCCTGGCGCTCATGCTTCGGCGAGGAGCTTTTCAATCAGCCGGTGCAACTCCGGGAAGTCGGGGGTGCCAACATAGGTCTTGACGATTTCACCGCGTTTGTTCACCAGGTAGGTGGTGGGGGTGATTTTGATGTCGCCCCAGGCCTTGGCGGCCGCCCCGGTGTTGTCCAGCGCGACCTTGAAGGGGAGCTGGCGCGATTGCGCGTAGTTCAGCACGTACTGGGGCGGGTCGTAGCTCATCGCCACGGCCAGGGTGTCGTAGCCCTGATCCTTGTACTTGTCGTAGGTGGCCACGATGTCGGGCATCTCTGCCACGCAGGTGGTGCAACTGGTGGCCCAGAAATTGACCAGCGTGACCTTGCCGCGCAAGCCCTGGGTGCTGGTGGTACTGCCGTCCAGCAAAACGAATTCGGAGGCGGGGGCAGCCTGGGTGGCCGAACCCCAATACACATAGGCGCCCAAGCCGGAGATGGCGGCAAAGGCAATGCTGGCAATCAGATGGGTGGTCTTCATAAGAGAATGGATTTTGCCTGGATTGCAATCCTGAGGTGGTGTGTGAGGAGGTTGTGTGGAGTCGGCCTGCTCGGGAAAGTTCGGGCCCGGGCGGTGCCGCCAGGGCTATTGCGGAGTGCCCAGGCTGCCGATAATGCAGACATGCATACATACTTTGCTTTTTTCCGAGGGATCGCCAGTACGGCGCTTTTGCTGACATTGCTGGGGTGCGGGCAAGACAAACCCCAACTGCCCTGGCGCCAGGTGGAGCTGGCCGAGGCCAAGCTGCTGGTGAACTTCCCGTGTGAGCCGCAAGTTGGACGTACCCGGGTGGACTTTGGCATGGGCGATGGCCCGGTCGAGGTCAGCATGATGGGCTGCGATGCGGTCGATTCGACCTATGCCATATCGGACTGGGTGCTGGCGGATGCCAGCCGGGCCGATGATGCCCTGGCGTTTTGGCAGGCAGCGGTATTGAGCAAGCTGAAGGCCGTTGATGGCAAAAACAGCAAGAGCGGAGCGTCATTCGTGCCACCGGGGGCCATGCCGTTGTCGCGCTCGATTCAGGCGACGGTGGAGGGCGAGGGGCCGTCCGGCTGGACGATCACCACGCATGGCGTGTGGTTTGCCCGGCAGGAGGGCGAGCAGGCCCGCATCATCCATGCCGTGATTTACGCGCCCAAGCCCCAGCATGAGATCGCCCAGCAGTTTTTCCAGGGGCTGGTGCTGGAATAATCGAGGCTCTTTGCTGCGAGAGTTGCCCATGACAGATTCTTCCGAGCCGGCCCACGTGGTCGTGGTTGCCCACGCGCCGTTGGCCAGTGCCCTGCTGGCCTGTGCGGCCCACGTTTTTCCCGATGCGCCCGGATTTGTCCATGCGCTGGACATTCCTGCTGACGAGCCCCCGGAGGCCAGCGTGGCCCGGGCGCAGGCGCTGCAGGCCACGGTGGAAATGCAGCGCTGCCTGGTGCTGACCGATGTCTGGGGGGCCACGCCGGGCAACGTGGCCTTGCGCTGGGCGCAGGGCCAGGGCTGGCCGGTGCTGGCCGGCGTCAATCTGCCGATGCTGCTGCGCTCTATCGCCTACCGCCATGAAACCGGGGGGCAATGGGTGCAGCGGGCCGTGGATGGTGCCCGCAACGGCATTGTCACGTCCCTGGAAGCCTCGTCCGCACCGTGACCCGATAACGATTACCAAAACAGATCCATGCTGAGTACAGAAATTACCATTACCAATAAATTGGGTCTGCACGCCCGTGCGTCGGCCAAGCTGACCAAGCTGGCGGGCAGTTTTGACTGCAACGTCTGGATGAGCAAGGGCGAGCGGCGCGTCAATGCCAAGAGCATCATGGGGGTGATGATGCTGGCTGCCGGTCTGGGCTCGCAGGTCGTACTGGAAACCGACGGCCCGCAGGAAGAGGCGGCCATGCAGGCCCTGGTGGCCTTGATCGAAGACAAGTTCGGCGAAGGCCAATAAGGCCGACAGCAGCACCAGCAAGAGGAGCGGGTATGAGCTTTTCCCTCCACGGTCTGGCGGTGGCACGTGGCATCGCCATTGGGCAGGCCGTTGTCGTGACCAACAGCCGGGCAGAAGTCAGCCATTACTTCATCGAGCCGCACCAGGTCGAAGCCGAACTGGCCCGGGCCCGGGCTGCCCGGGATGCCGTGGTGGCCGAGCTGCAGCATCTGGCCCAGGAGCTGCCCGGCGATGCGCCGGCCGAGCTGGGCGCCTTGCTGGACGTGCATCTCATGCTGCTGCAAGATGAATTGCTGCTCGGCGGCATCCGGCAATGGATTGTCGAGCGCCTGTACAACGCCGAATGGGCCCTGGTTACGCAATTGGAGCAGGTGGCGCGGCAGTTCGACGAGATGGAGGACGACTACCTGCGCGAGCGCAAGGCTGATCTGGAGCAGGTCGTTGATCGTGTGCTGCGCCATATGCACGGCCAGGGGCTGACAGCGCCCGGCCCCGTGGGAGCCGCCGCAGGGCAGCAGAGCCTGCCCGGACAAACCGGCCCGGCCCCGCTGATTCTGGTGGCGCAAGACCTGTCGCCGGCGGACATGCTCCAGTTCAAGCGCAGCGTCTTTGCCGGTTTCGTCACGGCGGTGGGGGGGAAAACCAGTCACACCGCCATCGTCGCCCGCAGCATGGACATTCCGGCCGTCGTCGGCGCCCGGGCAGCGCACCAGCTCATTCGGCAGGACGATTGGCTGATCGTCGATGGCGATGCCGGCGTGGTGCTGGCCGATCCTTCGGCGGCCATGCTGGATGAGTACCGCTTCCGCCAGCGGCAGATTGCCCTGGAGCGCGGGCGCCTGGCACGGTTGCGCCACGCCCCGGCGATTACCCGCGATGGTGTGCCGATCGAACTGCTGGCCAACATCGAGCAGCCCGGCGATGCGGCCCTGGCGCTGGAGGCCGGGGCTGCGGGCGTCGGGCTGTTCCGCAGCGAATTTCTCTTCATGGGACGCGCCGGCCAACTGCCGGGCGAAGAGGAACAGTACCAGGCCTACCGGCAGGCCGTGGACGGCATGCAGGGGCGCCCCCTGACCATCCGCACCATCGACATCGGCGCCGACAAACCGCTGGAAAAGCATGGCCGCGACGTTTTCCTGAACCCGGCCCTGGGCCTGCGGGCCATCCGCTGGAGCCTGGCCGAGCCGGCGATGTTCCGCACCCAGTTGCGGGCCGTGCTGCGGGCGGCGGCGCACGGCCCCGTGCGGCTGATGTTTCCCATGCTGGCGCACCGCCAGGAGGTCACGCAAACCCTGGCCCAGGTCGCCCAGGCCCGCCAGGAACTGCAGGAGCGCGGTGTGCCGTACGGGCCGGTGCAGTTGGGCGCCATGATCGAAATCCCTGCAGCGGCCATCATGGTGGATTACTTTCTGCGCCATTTCGACTTCCTGTCCATCGGCACCAATGACCTGATCCAGTACGCCCTGGCCATTGACCGGGCCGACGAGGCGGTCGCCCACCTCTACGACCCCTTGCATCCGGCGGTGTTGCAACTAGTGGCACAGGTCATCGCGGCCGGGCAGGCCGCGGGCAAGTCGGTGTGCGTGTGCGGGGAAATGGCCGGGGACCCGGACATGATCGGGCTGCTGCTGGGGCTGGGGCTGCGCAGCTTTTCCATGCACCCGGCGCAGCTCCTGGCGGTCAAGCAGGAAGTCCTGCGGGCCGATACCCGCAAGCTGGCGCCCTGGGCCGAACAGGTCGTCAGTGCGGACGATCCGGCGGCAGTGATGGCACAAATTCCCTAAAAAGTGAGCTTCTTCCGCTTTATTGGCAAGGATTTCAGGATGAAAAGTATCTGAATCGCTGATAAATAAACCGGAAGCAGCTACTAATTCAATAAACCTTCCAGCGCCTGGGCCAGGCGCGGCGCCACGTCGGCCCAGGTGGCGTCGATGCCGCAATGGCGCATATCCACCGTGGCCAAGTCCAGGTAGCCGCAGGGATGGATGCGGGAAAACGGCGCCAGGTCCATCGCCACGTTCAACGCCAGCCCGTGGTAGCTGCAATGGCGGCTGACCTTGATGCCCAGCGCGGCAATCTTGCCCAGGCCGGTAAAGTCCGGCTGCGGTGCAGCGCTGCCCGGTACCCGCCGCTGGGGGCGCTGGGGCAGCAGGGCGTGGCTGAACGGGTCGTCCAGGCGCACGTAAATCCCGGGCGCTCCGGCCACGCGGTGCCCGGTAATGCCGAAGTGCCCGAGGGTGCGGATGACCGCCTCTTCCAGCCGATGCACGTATTCCTTGACGAAGTAGCCCCGGCGCTGAAAGTCCAGCAGCGGATAGGCCACCACCTGGCCCGGGCCGTGGTAGGTCACCTGCCCGCCCCGGTTCGTCGCCACCACGGGAATCGTCCCCGGTTGCAGCACATGCTCGGCCTTGCCGGCCAGCCCCTGGGTAAAGGTGGGCGGATGCTCGCACAGCCACAGGGTGTCCGGGGTCTGCGGGGTGCGGGTGGCGGTGAAGTCCTGCATCGCTGCAACCGTGCAGGCGTAATCCACCGGCCCGAGAAAGCGCACGTCCAGGGGGTGGGCGCCGTGGGCCGTCACAGCACCACCTTCACGTCAGGGTGTCCGGTCAGGGCGCGGTACAGGTCGTCCAGCTGCTCGCGGCTGGTGGCGGTGACGGTAATGGTCACGCCCAGGTATTTGCCATTGCTGCTGGGACGCAGCTCAACGGTCTGGGCATCGAAAAACGGGTCGAACTGCCGGGCAATCTGCGCAATCGTGTGGACGAAATGTTCCGTCTGCAGGCCCATCACCTTGATGGGGAACTGGCTGGGGTACTCGATCAACGAGTCCTTGCGAGGATCGGGGGGCGTAGCGGGGACGTCTGGGGGCATGGAGAATCTTGTCTATGGGGAATGCCCGATTGTCGCAGTGCAACAACACCGGCGCAGTGGCGGTGTCGGTTGGGCAGGGGGTGGGCTGGCGTGGGTAAAAACACGTACAACTTGCCGACAGTACTTACTTATTGCCGGGGTTTCTACGTATAATCAGAGGCTTTTGAAAAAAGTTCCAAACGTGCTGAGGGTAATTCAACATCATGAACTACTGGATTCAGGATTCGGAACTTGAGGACGAAGAGCCGCAATTCAAGCCCCTGACTGCGCAGGAAGCGCAAGCATGGCGTCAGCGTTATCCCCAATTATCGGTGGGTCGTCTGATCGGTATCCAGTGCGTGGTGGCGCTGCTGGTTGCCTTGGGTGCTTGGCTGATTGCAGGTGCTGCTGCCGGGCGTTCCGCCGGTTACGGCGGTCTGGCGATTTTGCTGCCGACCCTCGTTTTTGCCCGGGCGCTGGCCCGCAAATCAGGGCAGGCCGGTGCAGCGATGGCGCGGCTCTTTGGCTGGGAATTGGTCAAGCTGGTGCTGTGCATTGCCATGTTGGCAGCCGCACCGCGCCTTGTCAGCGATCTGAACTGGTTGGCCCTGCTGATCGGCCTGATCGCCGTAATGAAAACTTATTGGCTGGCTCTGTTGGCAGGGCGGGTCAATGCTCGTAAAACCAATTGATTATTTGAGGGAAGAGTTGTCCGATGGCTGCTGATGCACACGCCCCTACCGCAAGTGAATACATCGTTCACCACTTGCAACATCTGCAAAACATCAAGCAGAACAGCATCATTGACTTCTCGGTGGTCAATCTTGACTCCGTGGCGGTCAGTATCCTGACGGGTGCTTTTGCGCTGTTCCTGCTGTGGCTGGGTGCCCGCAAGGCCACCTCCGGCGTGCCGGGGCGCTTCCAGGCCGCCGTGGAAATCCTGGTCGAGATGGTGGACAACCAGGCCAAGGCCAACATCCACAACGCCCAATCGCGCAAGTTCATCGCCCCTCTGGCGCTGACGGTGTTCGTCTGGATCTTCATGATGAACGCGATGGATCTGCTGCCTGTCGATCTGCTGCCCAAGCTGTGGCAGGTTGCCCAGGGTGACGACCATGCCTACCTGCGCGTCGTGCCCACGGCCGACCTGTCCACTACGCTGGGCCTGTCCACCGCCGTGCTGATCCTGTGCTTCATCTACAGCGTCAAGATCAAGGGCATGGGCGGCTGGGCGCACGAACTGGTGACCGCGCCTTTCGGTACCTCCAAGAATCCTGTATTTGCCGTGATCCTGGGTGTCGTGAACCTGGCCATGCAAATCATTGAATACGTTGCCAAGACCGTCTCGCATGGCATGCGGCTGTTCGGCAACATGTACGCTGGTGAGTTGGTGTTCTGCCTGATTGCCCTGATGGGTGGCGCGGCTGCCATGTCGCTCTCTGGCGTGTTGCTCCCCGTGGGGCACATCATTGCAGGCTCGATCTGGGCGATCTTCCACATCCTGATCATCACCCTGCAGGCCTTCATTTTCATGATGCTGACGCTGATTTATCTCGGCCAGGCGCATGAAGCTCACTGATCCTTTCGTTTCCTTTCTCAACCTTCCTTTCTTTTCATCCTAGGAGTCATCATGGAAAACATTCTCGGTCTCGTCGCTCTGGCTTGTGGTCTGATCGTGGGCCTCGGCGCTATCGGCGCTTCGATCGGTATTGCCCTGATGGGTGGCAAGTTCCTGGAATCCTCCGCACGCCAGCCTGAGCTGATCAACGAACTGCAAACCAAGATGTTCATCTTGGCAGGTCTGATCGACGCCGCCTTCCTGATCGGCGTGGCCATCGCTCTGCTGTTCGCTTTCGCCAACCCCTTCGTTCTGGCCTAAGCCT
>JAHRXD010000185.1 GCA_019104825.1 Comamonas sp. | reverse complement strand
ATCGACGGTATGGCGGCCTTCATCCAAGGCAGCGCGGTAGGCCTTGGCCATGTCGTCACCCAGGGTAGCGCCCAGGCCTTGGGCCGCCAATTTGTCGGCGTAGAGCTTGCGTGTGCCGGGGTGCGCAGCGATCTTGGTGTACATCAGCGGCTGGGTGAGCATGGGGGTGTCCTGCTCGTTGTGGCCCAGCTTGCGGTAGCAGACGATGTCCACCACCACGTCCTGCTGGAACTCCATGCGGTATTCCAGCGCCAGCTGCATGCACAGGGCGACGGCTTCGGGGTCGTCGCCATTGACGTGCAGCACGGGCGATTCGACCATCTTCACGATGTCGGTGCAGTAGGTGGTCGAGCCCTTGTCGCGCGGGTCGGACGTGGTGAAGCCGATCTGGTTGTTGATGATGATGTGTACCGTACCGCCCGTGGTGTAGCCACGGGTCTGCATCAGCGCCAAAGTCTCTTGGTTCACGCCCTGGCCGGCAAAGGCGGCGTCGCCGTGCACCAGCACGGGCAGCACCTGCTTGCCCTGCGGGTCGCCACGGCGGTCCATGCGCGAACGCACGGAACCTTCCACCACCGGGTTGACGATTTCCAGGTGCGAGGGGTTGAAGGCCAGCGACAGATGCACCGGGCCGCCAGCAGTGGAGACGTCGGAGCTGAAGCCCTGATGGTATTTCACGTCACCGGCGGGCAGGTCTTCGGGGGCGGTGTGGTCGAACTCGGCAAACAGATCCTTGGGCATCTTGCCCAGGGTATTGACCAGCACGTTCAGGCGGCCACGGTGGGCCATGCCGATCACCACTTCCTGCACGCCCTTGGTACCGGCCGCGTTGATCAGTTCGTCCATGGCGACGATGAAGCTTTCGCCGCCTTCCAGCGAGAAGCGCTTCTGGCCGACGTATTTGGTGTGCAGGTAGCGCTCCAGGCCTTCCGCCGCCGTCAGGCGGTCGAGGATGCGTTTTTTCTGCTCGGCATTGAACACGGGCTTGGAGCGGATCGACTCCAGCTTCTGCTGCCACCAGCGTTTTTGCACTTGGTCGGTGGCATACATGTATTCCACGCCGATGGTGCCGCAGTAGGTTTCGCGCAGTGCGTTGAGCATCTCGCGCAGCGACATGGTTTCCTTGCCGAAGAAGGTGTTGCCGACGTTGAAGACGGTTTCCTGGTCGGCGTCGGTAAAGCCGTAGAAGCTGGGTTCCAGCTCGGGGATGGCAGGACGTTCGGTGCGCTTCAGGGGATCCAGGTCGGCCCAGCGCTGGCCCACGTTGCGGTAGGCCGCAATCAGCTGCTGCACGGCCACGCGCTTGCGCCCCATTTCGGAGTCGGCACCGGAAGCGACGACCACGGCGGTATGGCCCTGCTTGGCGCGTTCGGCAAAAGCGTTCACCACCGGCAGGTGCGGCACGTCCTTGGCATCGCTGCCATCGACGGCGGGAACGTGCTGCAGAGCATCGAAATATTCGCGCCACGAATCAGGAACGCTGCCGGGGTTGGTGAGGTAGTTTTCATACATCTCTTCGACATAGGGGGCATTGCCGCCGAAGAGATAGGTGTTGCCTTGGTAGGCTTGATAAACAGTTGGCTGATCGCTCATGCTTCGCTGACATCCGCTTTCCTGGGGAAAGCATTCGTTGGTTGGAGAACCTTCCGCGACACGGCTGTACCGATTGGCGGATGCGACTGTGGCTATGGAAGGGCCTGGGTTGCAGAGTGCAATTGTGCCACCGATAAATGACTTGCATGCGGCAGCAGTCTTTTATAAGACCTCAAACCGCTGTCTTTGCGAAGTGGCATTTTCCCTGTGCAGGTAACTACGCATATCGCCCCGGGCATCCATAACCGCACCGGTTTTCTCGCATACCATTGCGCCACCCCAGCTGCCGCCACGCCACCATGCGCTCGACCACTGCCGCCCAACGCGCGTTTTTCATTCTGCTTGCCAGTGTCACGCTGGGTTTTGCCGCCATTTTGTGGCCTTTCATGGGGGCCATTTTCTGGGCCGTGGTGCTGGCCATCGTGTTTCAGCCGCTCAACCGCCGCCTGCGCTCGCGCTGGCCGCACCGGGTCAATCTGACGGCGGGGGCAACCTTGCTGATTTGCCTGGTGATTGCCATTTTCCCGCTGGTGCTGATCAGCATCTCGGTAGTGCAGGAAACCGCCACGATCTACGCCCGCATGGCCAGCGGGCAACTGGATTTTGGCGCCTACTTCCAGCAGATTTACGCGGCCCTGCCCAGTTGGATCGGGGGGATTCTGGAACGCCTGCACCTGACCACCCCCGATGCCATCCAGGAAAAGCTCTCGACCCTGGCAACCGAGGCCGGCAAGCTCATTGCCGGCAAGGCCGTGGCCCTGGGCAGCAACACCCTGGGGTTTGCCGTGAGCTTCTGCATCATGCTGTACCTGCTGTACTTCCTGCTGCGCGACGGCCAGCAACTGGCCCACCGCATCCGCGACACCCTGCCCCTGCGCCGGGTTCACAAGGAAGAGCTGACCCAGAAGTTTGCCACCGTCATCCGCGCCACCGTCAAGGGCAATCTGGCCGTGGCGGCGGCCCAGGGGGCCCTGGGCGGGGTGATTTTCATGATCCTGGGCATCCAGGGCGCCGTGCTGTGGGGCGTGCTGATGGCCTTTCTGTCACTGTTGCCCGCCGTGGGCGCCAGCCTGATCTGGGGGCCGGTGTCGATCTATTACCTGGCGACGGGCGACATCACCAAGGGGATTGTCCTGACCATGTACGGGGTGCTGGTCATCGGTCTGGTGGACAACCTGCTGCGCCCGCTGCTGGTGGGCAAGGACACCAAGCTGCCCGATTACGTGGTGCTGATCTCCACCCTGGGCGGAATGTCCCTGTTCGGCCTGACCGGTTTCGTCATCGGCCCGGCCATTGCCGCCCTGTTCATTGCCTGCTGGGACATCTATAGCCAGCCCAGCGGCCAGTCGCGCAGGGATCAAGAGACTCAAAAATAGCCGCGACCTGCCGATAATGCCCACTATGCCAAGAAAAAATTCCCCCCTCCTGCTGCGCGTCCTGCCCTTATTCGCCGCCCTGGCCCTGACCGGTTGCCTGGAACAGGTTCCCGGCATGGGCCCGCCGCCCAAGGTTGCGGCCAAGCAAAAGGAAGACAAGGCCATCGGCAGTGCCTGCCGCTATGCGGTACGCAGCATCGAGGACTGCTATGTCCTGAATCCCAAAGCCTCGAAAAACGATGTCTTTGCCGGCTGGAAGGAGATGGACGCCTACATGCGCGAGAACAAGATCGAGGGCGTGCCCTCCGTGCTGACACCGGCGCCCGCCCAGACAGCCGCCCCGACCGAATCGGCGGCAGAAGAATAAGCTTCGGCGCCTGACCGCAAAAAACCCGGCACAGCTTTGGGCTGCACCGGGTTTTCTTTTGCGGCGTGCAAGCCTTCCGGTCAGGCCGGGCTGCGCTCGAACACGGCCATGCTCTCGACGTGGGCGGTATGCGGGAACATGTTCACCACGCCCGCTGCCACGCAGCGGTAGCCCGCCTGATGCACCAGCAGGCCAGCATCGCGGGCCAGGGTGGCGGGGTTGCAGCTCACGTACACGATGCGCTGCGGCGGCTGCCAGCCTTCATGCCCGGCGGGCAGGGGCGGCGCATCTTCGGCACCGATACGGGCCTGGTGAATGTCGGCCAGGGCCTTGCTCAGGGCAAACGCCCCTTCGCGCGGGGGATCGACCAGCCATTTGTCGGCCATGCCGTCGGCCATCAGCAGCTCCGGCGTCATGTTGAACAGGTTCCGGGCAACAAATTCGGTAGCTGCCAGCGCTTGATTGGCGGGCATTTGCGCATTGTTTATGCCGTAATTCTCGCGGGAGCGTGCGACCAGCGCTTCACTTCCTTCAATGCCCAGCACCTGCCCGGCCT
>JAHRXD010000242.1 GCA_019104825.1 Comamonas sp. | reverse complement strand
CGACCATGCCCAGCAGGTTGCCCCGGCGCGAGGTTTCGGGGTTGGACAGGCCGTCCAGGCTCAGGATGAACAAAATGGCTGCGCCCAGGTAGGCGACGGTAGCGAGGGATGGGGACATGTTCGTCTTCCTTCTTTCTTGTTGTCGTTGTTCTTATTTGCGGAACATGGCCAGCATGCGGCGCGTGACGGCAAAGCCGCCGAACATGTTGATGGCCGTCAGCACCAGCGCGGCCAGCGCCAGCCACAGAATCAGGCCATCGGGCCGGCCGGCCATGCCCACCTCCGGCGGGGCAATCTGCACCAGCGCCCCGATGGCGATGATGCTGGAGATGGCATTGGTCACGCTCATCAGCGGCGTGTGCAGCGCGGGCGTGACGTTCCACACCACCATGTAGCCGATGAAGCAGGCCAGCACGAACACCGTGAAGTGCCCCAGGAAGGCCACCGGGGCATACGCGCCGATGACCCAGAACAGTGCGGCCAGCACGGCAAAAACGATGCTCAAGGTCTTGCCCGACATGGGTTTGCCCGGGCCGTGGGCGGATTTTTTCTCGGCCACCGGGGCCGCTGCCGCAGCCTTGGGCGCGGGGGCCGGGGCGGCTTTCAGCGGGGGCGCGGGCCAGGTGAGTTCGCCGTCCTTCACCACCGTCAGGCCACGGATGGCGTCGTCCTCCATGTTCACCACGGCCACGCCGTCCTTGGCCTTGCACAGCTCTTCGAGCAGGCGCAGCAGGTTGGTGGCATACAGCGTGGAGGACTGCTTGGCCAGGCGCGAGGCCAGATCGGTGTAGCCCAGGATGGTCACGCCGTGGCGCACCACGGCCTCGTTCGGCACGGTCAGCTCGCAGTTGCCGCCTTGCTCGGCGGCCATGTCGACGATGACGCTGCCGGGCTTCATGCTCTGCACCATCTCGGCGGTAATCAGCTTGGGCGCCGGTTTGCCGGGGATGAGGGCGGTGGTGATGATGATGTCGGCGTTCTGCGCCTCTTGCGCGTACATCTGGCGCTGCGCGGCCTGGAAGCCCTCGCTCATGACCTTGGCGTAGCCGCCGCCGCCTGCGCCGTCTTCCTCGTAATCGACCTTGACGAACTGCCCGCCCAGGGATTTGACCTGGTCGGCCACCTCGGCCCGCGTGTCGTTGGCTCGCACGATGGCGCCCAGGTTGGCCGCCGTGCCGATGGCCGCCAGACCGGCCACACCGGCCCCGGCGATGAACACCTTGGCCGGGGGCACCTTGCCTGCCGCCGTGATCTGGCCGTTGAAGTAGCGGCCAAAGGCATTCGCCGCCTCGATCACGGCGCGGTAGCCAGAGACGCCTGCGGTGGAGGTGAGCGCATCCATCTTCTGCGCCCGGCTCAGGGTGCGCGGCAGGCAGTCGATGGCCAGCACGGTGGCCTGCTTGGCCTGCAGCGCAGCCATCAGCGCCGGGTTCTGCGCGGGCCAGACAAAGCCGATCAGCAAGGTGCCGGGGCGCATCAGCGCCACTTCCGCCTCGCTGGGCGGGCGCACCTTCAGCACGATGTCCGAAGCGGCCCACAGCGCTGCCGCGTCGGGCAGCACCTCGGCCCCGACGGCCTGGTAGGCCGCGTCGTCACAATGGGCCGCAGCGCCGGCACCCGATTGCACGGCCACGGAAAAGCCCAGCTGGATGAGCTTGGTCACCACCTCGGGAACGGTGGCGACGCGCTTTTCCAGCGGCAGGGTTTCGCAGGGAATACCAATTTTCATGTCCGTCTTCCTTTTATCTATGCGTTTTCAGCATAGCTATTTACATTTTTTTAATAAATCAAAAAAGCTTACATGAAAATTGCAGACTATTTTTAGCACGTTCGTTCTTTTTGTAGAAATGCGACATCGCGTTTACCTACGCCAGCCCTAACGAAAAAACCCGCTGCGCAGGGCACAGCGGGTTTGCAGTTGGGTTGGATGGCCGGTAAGGGGCGAGCTTTAGTTCACGGTTTGCTTGAGTTCGCCGGCGGCGTACTTTTTCGCCATCTGCTCCAGGGTGTAGCCCTTGATCTTGCTGCCCTGGCCTTCGCAGCCGAACTCCAGGTAGCGCTGCTTGCAGATGGCCTTGGCGGCTTCGCGGGCCGGTTTCATCCATTCGCGCATGTCGAATTTCTCGGGGTTTTCCACCTGGAACTTGCGCACCGCGCCGGTCATGGCCATGCGGATGTCGGTATCGATGTTCACCTTGCGCACGCCGTGCTTGATGGCTTCCTGGATTTCCTGCACCGGCACGCCGTAGGTCTGCTTCATCTTGCCGCCGAACTGGTTGATGATGGCCAGCAGATCCTGCGGCACCGAGCTGGAGCCATGCATCACCAGATGGGTGTTAGGCAGGCGGGCGTGGATTTCCTTGACGCGCTGGATGGACAGCACGTCGCCGGTGGGCGGGCGGGTGAATTTGTACGCGCCGTGGCTGGTGCCGATGGCAATCGCCAGGGCGTCGAGCTGCGTGGCCTGCACGAACTGGGCGGCTTCCTCGGGGTCGGTGAGCATCTGGCTGTGGTCGAGCTTGCCGACGGCGCCGATGCCGTCTTCCTCACCGGCTTCGCCGGTTTCCAGGCTGCCCAGGCAGCCCAGTTCGCCTTCCACCGTGGCGCCGATGGCGTGGGCCATTTCCACGACCTGGCGGGTCACATCGACGTTGTAGTCGAACGCAGAGGGCGTTTTGCCGTCGGCCAGCAGCGAGCCGTCCATCATCACCGAGCCGAAGCCCAGCGCCAGGGCGCCCCGGCACACTTCGGGGCTGGTGCCGTGGTCCTGGTGCATGACCAGGGGGATGTGGGGGTACGCCTCGGTGGCGGCCAGGATCAGGTGCTTGATGAACGATTCGCCGGCGTATTTGCGGGCCCCGGCGCTGGCCTGCAGGATGACGGGGGCGCCCACTTCGTCGGCAGCGGCCATGACGGCTTGCACCTGCTCCAGGTTATTGACGTTGAAGGCGGGAATGCCGTAGCCCGCTTCGGCAGCGTGGTCGAGCATTTCGCGCATGGAAATCAAAGGCATGGTGGTGTCCGATCAAAAAGGAAAGAAAAAACAGGTAACTGCGTCGTAACCTGCGATTTTAGCGGGGCTGGCTCATGTTCCGCCAAGCGCCTGGGCAACCCGGCAGATTTGCAGCATGTTCGTGCCGCCGGGCTGGCCCATGGGTTCGCCGCAGGTGATGGCGTAAACGTCGCCGGGCTGGACGATGCCGCGCTCGCGCAGATGGCTTTCGGCTTGTTGCAGGGCGTGGTCGCGTTCGGCGCTGATGTCCATCAGCAGGGGGCTGACGTTGCGGTACAGCGCCATCCTGCGCTGGGTGGCGGGCTTGGGGGTGAGCGCATAAATCGGGATGTGGATGCGGTGGCGGCTCATCCACAGCGCGGTCGAGCCGCTGTCGGTCATGGCCACGATGGCCTTGGCACCCAGGTGGTGGGCGGTGAACAGCGCCCCCAGGGCGATGGACTGGTCGATGCGGGTGAAGTGGCGCCGGGTGAAGTCGGCATCGGCCCCCACATCTTCGGCGGCCTCGGCGGCGGCGCAGATGTGCGCCATTTCGCGCACCGTCTCCAGCGGGTATTTGCCCACTGCCGTCTCGGCACTGAGCATGACGGCATCGGTGCCGTCCAGCACCGCATTGGCCACGTCGCTGACTTCGGCACGGGTGGGCAGGGCGTTGGTGATCATGCTTTCCATCATCTGCGTGGCGGTGATGACCAGCTTGTCCATCGCGCGGGCCATGCGAATCATTTTTTTCTGCAGTGCCGGTACGGCGGCGTTGCCCACCTCGACGGCCAGGTCGCCCCGGGCAACCATGATGCCGTCGCTGGCCCGCAGGATGTCCTCCAGGTGGGGAATGGCCTCGGCGCGTTCGATCTTGGCAATCAGGCCGGGGCGGTGGCCGGTGCCTGCGGCGGCCACGGTGCAGAGCTGGCGGGCCATTTCCATGTCGGTGGCGGTTTTCGGGAAGCTCACGGCCACGTAATCGGCGCCCAGCTGCATGGCGGTTCTGATGTCCTCCATGTCCTTGGCGGTCAGCGCCGGGGCGGTGAGGCCGCCGCCCTGCTTGTTGATGCCTTTGTTGTTGGACAGTGCGCCGCCCACCACCACTTCGGTATGCACGGCCTCGCCCAGCACGCGCTGGACGCGCAGCACGATCAGGCCGTCGTTGAGCAGCAGCACGTCGCCCGTGCGCACGTCCTGCGGCAGTTCCTTGTAGTCCAGCCCCACGCCCTCGCTGTCGCCGGGGGTGGTGCGGGCCGCATCCAGCACGAAGGCATCCCCTTCGCGCAGGTACACCGTACCGGCGGCAAAGGTGCCGACGCGGATTTTCGGCCCCTGCAGGTCGGCCATGATGGCCACCTCGCGCCCGGCGCGGCGCGAGGCCTCGCGCACGGCGGCGGCACGGGCGATGTGCTCCTGGGCGCTGCCGTGGCTGAAGTTCAGCCGCACCACGTTCACCCCCGTGGCGATCATGTGCGTGAGCAGATCCACATCGCTGGATGCCGGGCCTAGCGTTGCCACGATTTTGGTAGCGCGGCGAATATAAACGGCGGGGGGCATGGGCAGTCTCCTTGTTATGTGCAGCCTGCCTATCCTAGCGGTTCCAGCCGGTCATCCAGGCATCGACCCACGCATTGGCAGCCAGTGCGACCAGGGTCGTGGAGCCGTGCATCCGTTCACGGCACGGCGGCGGCCCGCTGGCGGGCCAGGGCGTGCAGGGCGGCGGCGCTGTCCAGTTGCGGCAGCACGGTGTGCGCCAGTTGCTGCCACAGTATTTGCACCTGGGCCAGGCCGTGCTGCCACAGCGCCAGGCGCTCTGCCACCGGGGCCTGGGTGATGGTGGCGTACAGCGGCAGGGTGCGGGTGCAGGCCACGGCGTCCAGGTCACGCACGCTGCTGCGCAGGGCGGCGCAGGCGGCCAGGGTGGCATCGCGCTGCGGCGCGGGCAGTTGCGGCACATGGATGGCGGCGCGGGCCAGGGTGCGTTCCTCGGCCA
>JAHRXD010000157.1 GCA_019104825.1 Comamonas sp. | reverse complement strand
CGCGACCAGTACACCTGGAAAAGCGACTCCTCGCAGCTCCTGCGCCGGGGCAGCCTGCGCTGGGGCAGCAACCTGTTCCACATCGGCGTGCTGTTCCTGTTCTTCGGCCACAGCGTGGGGATGCTCACCCCGCACTTCATGTACGAAGCCTTCATCAGCGCAGGCAACAAGCAGCTCATGGCCATGGTCAGCGGCGGCATCGCCGGGCTGATGGCCTTCGTCGGCGTCAGCCTGCTGCTGCACCGGCGGCTGACGGACGCACGCATCCGCGCCACCAGCAAGACCAGCGACATCCTGCTGCTGTGGATTTTGTGGGTGCAACTGGCGCTGGGGCTGGCAACGATTCCGCTGTCGGGCCAGCACCTGGATGGCTCGGTGATGATGCAACTGGCCGGCTGGGCGCAATCCATCGTCACCTTCCAGAGCAATGCCGTCGGGCTGCTGGCGGGGGTGAGCTGGGTGTTCAAGCTGCACATGGCGCTGGGCATGACGATCTTCCTGATCTTCCCCTTCACCCGGCTGGTGCATGTGTGGAGCGGCTTTGGCACCCTGGCCTATATCGTGCGGCCCTACCAACTGGTGCGGGCAAGGCGGATGAATTTGCCGGCCGGCCACAACCACCCCCGCGTCTGAAGCTGCGAAGCAAGCGAAGAAGCCCCGCCCTTCACAGCGCATCCATCAGGGTGCGGTCCCCATAACCGGCAAGCCGCATCCCGTCCGACTCGCCGTGGCTGCCCGAGCGGAGCGCCGCACAGCGGCGCGAAGCGAGTTCCACGGCGGGTATTCAAGCTGCGCAGCACGCTTTCTTTGCCTCCTTTCTTGCGCGTGCATGAATGGAGGTCGCCCGCCGGGGCGAGACCCGGCCAGCGGCACAGAAAACCCGCAAGACCGAATTTTCATAAACACTCTGAAAAAGTAGCTGTTACCGTATATAAACAAACAACTTCAAATATAAAACCATCTAAAACCGTTTATTTACCAGCGGTAAAAGCTATCAATAAAGGATTTGTCATGCCAGAAGCCACCGCCACAGCAGAACCCGCAAAAATCAACGGCATCCCCCTGCACGCCCCCGGCGAACATCTCCCCCAGGAATTGCTGCGCCAACGCGCCTGCACCGAATTGCTGCGCCAGCAGGCCCAGCAGCAAGGCCTGCTGGCGCAGGACGACCCGCAGCCCCAGGACGGTGCCACCAGCGCCGCCGCCACCGCCGCCATCGAGCAGCTGCTGGAACAGGCGCTCACGGTGCCCGAACCTTCGGAAGACGCCTGCCGCCGCTACCATGCCGCCCACCCCACCATCGGGGCGCGGGGCGAGCGTGCCCATCTGCGCCACATCCTGTTTGCCGTCACGCCGGGGGTGAACGTCACCCTGCTGCGCCAGCGGGCCGAGGCGCTGCTGCTGGAGCTGCGCTGCGCCGACGAGGGCGGCCCGGCCTTTGCCGAAGCCGCCCGCAAGTGGTCGAACTGCCCCAGCGGCGCCGAAGGCGGCGACCTGGGCTGGCTGACCCGCGAGGACTGCGCCCCGGAATTTGCCCGCGACGTGTTCGAGGGCCAGGAAATCGGCGTGCTGGCCCGCCTGGTGCATAGCCGCTTCGGCCTGCACGTGGTGCAGGTCTGCGCCCGGCAGAAGCCCGAAACCAAACCCTTCGAGCAGGTGCGCGATGCCGTGGCCCAGCAACTGCGCCACCAGACCTGGCTGAACGCCCTGCGCCAGTACCTGCAACTGCTGGCCGGCGAGGCGGAAGTGGTCGGCATCGACCTGGACGCCGCCAGCAGCCCGCTGGTGCAATAAGCGGCAGGCGCGTATGCCCGACGACGAGCTGCTGGAGCGCCTCCAGCACTTCCACCACAACGCCTTTCCCCGGTACCGGGCGCAGTTCCAGGCGCTGGTGCAGGATGGCCAGCACCCGACCACGCTGTTCATCGGCTGCTCCGACTCGCGCTTGCTGCCCTATCTGCTCACGGGCGCGGGGCCGGGCGAGTTGTTTCTGGTGCGCAACGTGGGCGCGTTTGTGCCGCCCTACGACGGCTCGCACGGCCACCACGGCACCACGGCGGCCATCGAGTACGCCACCCTCACGCTGAACGTGCAGCGCATCGTCGTCTGCGGGCACAGCCATTGCGGCGCCGTGCAGGCGCTGTACCAGGGCGTGCCGGACGAGGCCGTCAACCTGCACCGCTGGCTCGACCTGGGCCGCCAGGCCGTGCTGCCCATGCAGCCCTGCCCCGAAGTGCTGCGCCGCACCGAGCAGCGGGCCGTCGTCCTGCAACTGGAACGCCTGCTCGACTACCCCATGGTGCGCCAGCGCGTGCAGCAGGGGCGGCTGACCCTGCACGGCTGGCACTATGTAATCGAGGAAGGGCAGGTCTACGTCTTCGACGTGGCCAGCGGCGGCTTCATTGCCGCCTCCCTGGCCGAACACAGCGGTACCATGCCGTGCCCGCCCTATCCCCCCTATGTCGAACACGACGGCCAGATTCCCGCCGTGTAAACCGCGCACCCACCCCCACCGCCATGAACACCACCACCATCGAACACTTCGACGACCTGCTGCGCATCGCCCGCGCCCAGCCCGAGCCGCAGCGCCTGCTGCTGGTCTTTGCCAGTGCGGGCCTGCCCGACCAGCCCAGCGCCCGCCAGCAGGCGCAGTTCGCCCAGGCCCGGGGCGGCACGCTGGAGCCGCTGCTGTGCGTGGATAAAAAGCCGGAAGAAATCGCCTCTTTTGCCGCGCTGCTGCAAGAGTCCCAAGCCCTGGAAGCGCCCTTGTCCCAGCCCTGGACACTGGTCTTCGTCGCCGCCCTGGGCGGGGTGCTGCATGAGGAGCCCAGCGATGCCCAGGTCGATGCGCAACTGCACCGCATGGTGGAGTCGATTCGCGGCGGCATGGTCAATGCCTACCTGCCTTTCAATCGCCAGGGCCAGCCGGTGCAGTTGCAGCCGGGTTAGTGAGGCCGTTTGACTCTGCCATCATGGCAAGCCTTACAGTTGCCGGATGACTGAAGGAAGCACTGCCATGAATACCGCTGCCAGCACGGTGGCCCGCCCCCCTGCCGCCGTCACCCTGCCGGTGCAGGGCATGACCTGCGCCTCGTGCGTGGGCCGGGTCGAGCGGGCCTTGAAGAAACTGCCCGGCGTGGCCAGCGTCCAGGTCAATCTGGCCACCGAAAGCGCCACCCTGCGCTTTGACGGTCCGCCCGACGTGGCTGCGGCCATCGCCACCATCGAAAAATCCGGCTACGCCGTGCCGCAAGCCAGCATCGAGCTGCAAGTGCAGGGCATGACCTGCGCCTCGTGCGTGGGCCGGGTCGAACGCGTGCTGCGCCGCGTCTCCGGCGTACAGGACGTGGCGGTGAATCTGGCCACCGAACGCGCCCGCATCAAGATGCTGGCCGGCACGCCCGTGCAGGCATTGGTGGCCGCCGTCATGAAGGCCGGCTACGAAGCGGTTCCCGTCGTCCAGGACGCCAGCGCCCAGGCCAGCGATGCCCAGGCCGAACGCCAGGCGGCAGAGCGCCGGCGCCTGCAGCGCAGCCTGTGGCTGGCCCTGGTGCTGGCCCTGCCCGTGTTCATTCTGGAAATGGGCGGGCATCTGTTCCCGCCGCTGCACATGTGGATCGACGCCACCATCGGCATGCAGAACAGCTGGCTGCTGCAATGTGCCCTGACCGGCGCCGTGCTGCTGGGGCCGGGGCGGCAGTTCTACCGCCTGGGCGTGCCCGCCCTGCTGCGCGGTGCGCCGGACATGAACTCCCTGGTGGCACTGGGCACGGCAGCGGCGTTTGCTTATTCCGTGGTCGCTACCTTCGCCCCGGGCCTGCTGCCTGCGGGCACCGTACACGTCTATTTCGAGGCGGCGGCGGTCATCGTCGCGCTGATTCTGCTGGGCCGCTTTCTGGAAGCGCGGGCCAGGGGCCAGACCTCCGAAGCCATCCGCCGCCTGGTGCAGTTGCAGGCCAAGACCGCCCGCGTGCAGCGCGGCGATGGCGCGTGGCAGGAGGTGGACATCGTCCAAGTCATGGCCGGCGACCGCGTACAGGTGCGCCCCGGCGAGCGCATCCCCGTCGACGGCACGGTGCTGGAGGGCGAGAGCTTCGTCGATGAATCCATGATCAGCGGCGAACCCATTCCCGTCACCAAACGCGCCGGGGCCGAACTGGTCGGCGGCACGGTGAACCAGAACGGCGCCCTGGTCTTCGAAGCCACCAAGGTCGGCGGCGACACGCTGCTGGCGCAGATCATCCTCATGGTCGAGCAGGCGCAGGGCGCCAAGCTGCCCATCCAGGCGCTGGTCGACAAGGTGACGATGTGGTTCGTCCCGGCGGTGATGGCGGCGGCGGCGCTCACCTTCCTCGTCTGGTGGCTGTGGGGGCCGCAGCCTGCGCTCAACTTCGCGGTGGTGAATGCCGTGGCCGTCCTCATCATCGCCTGCCCCTGCGCGATGGGGTTGGCGACACCGACATCCATCATGGTCGGCACGGGCCGCGCGGCGCAACTGGGCGTGCTGCTGCGCAAGGGCGAGGCGCTGCAACAACTGAAGAACACCCGCGTCGTCGCCGTCGATAAAACCGGCACCCTGACCCTGGGGCGGCCCGAACTCACCGACCTGGCGCTGGCCCCCGGTTTTGACCGCGCCCCGGTGCTGGCCGCCATTGCGGCGGTGGAAGGGCAGTCCGAACACCCCATTGCCCGCGCCATCGTCCAGGCCGCCGAGCGCGAAGGGCTGGCGCTGCCCGAGGTCACGCAGTTCGACGCCATCACCGGCATGGGCGTTCGCGCCCAGGTGGGCGGCCAGCGCATCGAGATCGGTGCCGACCGCTTCATGCGGCAACTGGGCCTGGACGTGGCCCCCTTTGCCGCCGCTGCCGAGCAGCTCGGCCAGGAAGGCAAAACCCCGCTCTACGCGGCCATCGACGGCCAACTGGCCGCCATGCTGGCCGTGGCCGACCCGATCAAGCCCAGCACCCCGGCAGCCATCGCCGCGCTGCACCGGCTGGGGCTGAAGGTGGCGATGGTGACGGGCGACAACCGCCACACCGCCCAGGCCATCGCCCGCCAGTTGGGCATCGACGAAGTGGTGGCCGAGGTGCTGCCCGGCGGCAAGGTCGATGCCGTGCAGCGCCTGCAAAAAAGCCACGGCACCCTGGCCTACGTGGGCGACGGCATCAACGACGCCCCGGCGCTGGCGCAGGCCGACGTGGGCATGGCCATCGGCACGGGCACCGACATTGCCATCGAGGCGGCGGACGTCGTCCTCATGTCCGGCGACCTGGGCGGCGTGCCCAAGGCGATTGCGCTGTCGCAGGCCACCATGGGCAACATCGCGCAAAACCTGTTCTGGGCCTTTGCCTACAACGTGGCGCTGATTCCGCTGGCCGCCGGGGTGCTGTATCCGGTCAATGGCACGCTGTTGTCGCCCATGTTTGCGGCGGGGGCGATGGCGTTGTCCAGTGTGTTTGTGGTTACCAATGCGCTGCGGTTGCGGAGGTTTCAGCCGAAGGGGTGATTAAAAATGGAGCTGTTTCCGCTTTTATTCATTGAGTTTTAGATTGTTTTTATATTGAAATCGTTTATTTATCAGCGGTTGAAGCTATTTATTTAATGTTCTTTGGGTTTTGGGTTCTGCTGGCCGGGACTCGCCCCGGCAGGCGACGTCCATTATTGCACGCGCAAGAAAGGACGCAAAGAAAGCGTGCTGCGCAGCTTGAATACCCGCCGTGGAACTCGCTTCGCGCCCTTTGGGCGCTGCGCTCGGACAGCCACGGCGAGTCAGATTAGATGCGGCTTGCTGGTTATTGCGGTTGCGCTCTGACGGAGGCGCTGGTGGGTGGGGGCTGCTTCGCTTGCTGCGCAGCTTCAGCGGCTCAAGGCGTCAAGCGCCTTGAGCATCGGGATTGCCTTCTTCCTCGGGTTCTGGGCTGGCGACGCGAAATTCTTCTGCGGCCCAGGCGCCCAGGTCGATGCGCTTGCAGCGTTCGCTGCAAAAAGGCCGCCAGCGGTTGCTGGGCGCAAACAGGGCAGGGCCGCCGCAGGTTGGGCAGGCAACGGTCGGGGCGGTTTCAGCAGGCATGGTCAATCAGGGGCGCGGTGCGGGGTCAGGCGCACAGCGTCAGCTCGAAGTGGGCGTTGTCGGTGCTGGGCACCAGGCTGTAGTGGTCCCCCTGCAGCTCGGCGTGTTGCAGCCGTACCGAGACGATCAGGCGGTTGCCGCTGATTTCCGGCACCAGGTGCAGGGCCGGGTCGATGCGCAGGCGCAGCAACTGGTAGGCCTTGGCCGACGGCAGGGCCTGCTGGAAGTGCCCGTGGGTGGCGGCCACCTTTTGCGGTGTGCCGGTATCCCGCAGCAGCCCCAGCAGCAGGAAGACGGCATCGGCCAGGGGCTTCAGGCACTGGCCCCAGCGGCGCAAGTCTTCCTGGCGCTGCTCGGTAGGCAGGTGCTGCCAGTGGAAATAGGCCGGCAGGTCAAAGCCATTGGTGCCCCCGGGAATTTCCAGGCGGCTGCGCAAGGCGTTGAGCAGTTCGCCTTCCAGCAGAATCTGTCCGGTTTTGCCCGATTGAGCGTGCAGACTGGCATAGCGCTGGTTGAGCTGGCCGATGATCTTTTCCAGCATGTCCTGGGCGATGTCGGGGTTGTCGCGCAGGCCGTCCAGCAGGTTTTTCTGCCGCTCCAGGTCGCGCATCACGTCCGATTTCAGGTCGGCACGAGAGGCGACTTCCAGAATCTCGAACATCGTCACCAGTGCGAAGTGGTGGTCGATGGCCGCCTCGCGCGTCATCAGCTCCAGCAAGCGGCGAAACAGTTGCTCCAGGCGCAGATAGGTGCGCACACGCTCGTTGAAGGGGTATTCGTACAGAATCACGCGGGTAGTTTTCCGGGGGTGAGAAAAGGCACCGGCCGGTTTTTACCGGCAAGGGCATCAATCATAACGGCAACTTTTGTGAAATTGATAGCACTTGCGTCTGCAATTGCTCCAAAGTGATTCCATCGTTGCCGATGATCCAGTCGGCGGCCGCGCGGCGTTCCTCCCGGCTGGCCTGGCTGGCGATGATGCTGCGTACGGCGGTTTCGCTCAGCTGGCTGCGCTCCATCACCCGGGCGACCTGGGTGGCCTCGCTGCAATCGACGACCAGAACGGCATCCACCTGATCGCGCCAGTAGGGCGACTCGACCAGCAGGGGAATGTCCAGCACCGCCACCTTGGCCCCCTGTGCCCGGGCCTGCGCCAATCGGGCGGCCATGGCCTGCTGTACCAGGGGATGGACGATGGCCTCCAGGCGCTGGCGTTCGTGCGGCTCGGCAAACACCAGCGCCCGCATGGCAGCGCGATCCATGCTGCCATCGGGGGCGATCATCTGCGGGCCGAAAGCCTGCGCAATCGCCGGGATGGCCGCACCGCCCGGGGCCGTCACGCTGCGGGAAATGGCGTCGGCATCCAGCACCGTCGCCCCCAGGTCGGCCAGCATTCGGGCCACCGTGCTTTTGCCGCTGCCGATACCGCCGGTCAGGCCGAGTTTGAAAATATTTGTCATCACAGCCCCAGCAAGGCCAGGAAATTCTGCAGCATGGCCTGCGCCCCGAAGAACAGGGCGGCAAAACCGGCCCCGGCCAGGAAGGGGCCGAAGGGGATGTAGCCGCCAGGGCGCAGGCGGCTATTGATTTTCAAAGCGATGCCCACCACCGCCCCGATCACCGACGAGGCCAGCAGGATCGGCACCAGCGCCTGCCAGCCGAACCAGGCGCCCAAAGCCGCCAGCAGCTTGAAATCGCCATAGCCCATGCCTTCCTTGCCTGTGGCAAGCTTGAACGCCCAGTAAATGCTCCACAGCACCAGATACCCGGCGGCCGCACCCCAGACGGCATCGGCCAGGGGAACTGCCGTCCAGCCCACCGCAGCGGCCAGCAGCCCGGCCCACAGCAGCGGCAGGGTCAGGCTGTCGGGCAGATAGGTGGTGTCCCAATCGATCAGGGCCAGGACGAGCAAAACGGCGCTGAAGCCGCACCAGGCCAGGCCGGTTGGCGTGGCCCCCCAATGGGCAATATTCCAGGCAAACAGCAGCGCGGTGGCAATTTCTACCAGCGGATAACGCACGCCGATGCCGTGCCGGCACTGGCTGCAGCGCCCACGCAGCGCCAGCCAGCTGAATACGGGAATGTTCTCGAACCAGCGGATGCCATGCCCGCATTGCGGGCAGCGCGAGCGTGGGCGGGAGAGGGTCAGCGCTGGGGCGGGCGGGACAAAATCCTCCTGCCCCGCCTGTGCCGCCATATGCTCGGCGCATTCTGCGTCCCATTGCGCTTCCATGATCTTGGGCAGGCGGTGGATGACCACGTTCAGGAAGCTGCCGACCAATAAACCCAGAATACCGGCCAGCACCACGGCACCGGTGCCCAGCGAAGCAAAAAATTCCATCAGCCCACCACCTGACCGAGTTTGAAAATGGGCAAATACATGGAAACCACGATGCCGCCGATCAGCGTCCCGAGAAACACGATGATGATTGGCTCCATCAGGCTGGACAGGCCGGCCACCATTTCATCGACTTCGGCTTCGTAGAAATCCGCCGCCTTGCTGAGCATGTGGTCGATCGCGCCGGACTCCTCGCCAATGACGCACATTTGCAGCACCATGCTGGGAAAGACGTTGGCGTCGGTCATGGCCACGGCCAGACTGGTGCCGGTGGATACGGCGGTCTGGATTTTGTCGGTCGCCTCTTTGTACAGGATGTTGCCCGAGGCCCCGCCGACCGAATCCAGGGCTTCGACCAGCGGCACGCCCGCAGCGAACATGGTCGAGAGGGTGCGTGTCCAGCGGGCGACGCAGGATTTGTCGATCAATGCGCCAAAGACCGGAGCCTTGAGCAGGGCGCGGTCCATGAAGTGCTGTACCTTGGGGCTGCGTTTCCAGGCCTGCAGAAAAAAGTAAATGCCGCCGCCGAGAATGCCGAAAATCAACCACCAATAGGCGACGAAAAACTCGCTCATTCCGATCACGATCATGGTCGGGGCGGGCAGGTCGGCGCCAAACGAACTGAAAACCTCTTTGAATGCCGGAATCACGAAAAGCATGATCAAGGTGACGACGATAAACGCTACGATCATGACCGAAGTCGGGTACATCAGCGCCGATTTGATTTTTCCCTTGATCGCTTCGGTTTTTTCCATGTAAGTGGCCAGGCGATCGAGCAAGGATTCCAGAATACCCGCCGATTCCCCCGCCTCGACCAGGTTGCAATACAAATCGTTGAAATACATGGGGTGGCGTCGGAATGCCGTGTTCAGCGAGGTTCCGGTTTCCACATCCTGGCGAATTTCGTTGAGCAGCTTGGTCACGCTGGGATTGGGGTTGCCACGGCCCACAATGTCAAACGATTGGAGCAGGGGAACGCCGGCTTTCATCATGGTGGCCATCTGGCGGGTAAACAGCGCAATATCCTTGGGCTTTATCTTTTTGCCAGCGCTCATGCGGCGCTTCTTGATTTTGGTAATCAGAATGCCCTGGCGACGCAAGGCGTTTTGTGCGGTGGCCTCGCCGACGGCCCGCACTTCTCCCTGAACCACCCGGCCCAGCCGATCCTTGCCAACCCATTCGTAGACGAATTCTTTATTGTTTTTTGCGGCTGTTGCCATAAATTCCCCTCAGTTGTTGTTCGGTTTTTACAGGTTGGTGACGGCCAGCACTTCTTCGAGGGAGGTGACACCCTGCTTCACTTTGTGCAAACCGGCTTCGCGCAAGGATTTGACGTCTTCCTTGCGAGCCTGGTTGGCAATATCCAGGGCCGTTCCATCCTTGAGGATGATTTCCTGCATGGTTTCCGTAATCGGCATGACCTGGTAAATACCGACGCGGCCCTTGTAGCCGTTGTTGCATTCGGCACAGCCGACCGGCTTGTAGGGGGTCCAGCTTCCGTCCAGATCGTTTTCCTGAAAGCCTGCCTCCAGCAGCGCCTCATGCGGGATGTCGGCAGGTTCCTTGCATTTCGGGCACAGCCTGCGCCCCAGGCGCTGGGCGGTGATCAGAATGACGCTGGAGGCAATATTGAAGGGGGCAATGCCCATATTGCGCATCCGCGTCAAGGTGGTGGGGGCGTCGTTGGTGTGCAGGGTGGAAAGCACCAAGTGCCCGGTCTGCGCGGCCTTGATGGCGATGTCGGCGGTTTCCAGATCCCGGATTTCCCCGACCATGATGACGTCCGGGTCCTGGCGCAGAAAGGACTTGAGGGCTGCGGCAAAGGTCAGCCCGGCTTTCTCATTCACGTTCACCTGATTGACCCCGGGCATGTTGATTTCCGAAGGGTCTTCGGCCGTCGAGATATTCACGCCGGGTTGGTTCAGCAGGTTCAGGCAACTGTACAGGGACACGGTCTTCCCCGAGCCGGTCGGGCCGGTGACCAGAATCATGCCGTAGGGGCGCTGAATGGCCTTGAGCAGGCGCTCTTTTTCTTCTGGCTCGTAGCCCAGGGCATCGATCCCCATTTTGGCGCTGCTCGGGTCCAGAATACGGATGACGATTTTTTCGCCGAACAGGGTGGGCAGGGTGGAAACACGAAAATCGATCACCCGTTCCGGGCCGATTTTCAATTTCATGCGCCCGTCCTGAGGAACCCGTTTTTCCGAAATATCCAGTCGGGAAATCACCTTGATGCGCGAGGCCAGCTTGTCCTTGATGGCGATCGGAGGGGCGGCGATTTCGCGCAGTTCGCCGTCGATGCGAAAGCGTACGCGGTAATGGTGTTCATAAGGTTCGAAGTGCAAGTCCGAAGCCCGCATGTTGAAGGCGTCGATCAGCATCTTGTGCAGGAACTTGACGACCGGGGCATCTTCGACGTCGGAGGCTTCGGAATCGTTCTTGTTGCTGGAATCATCGACATCCTTGATGTCGTCCAGATCGAAATCTGCGGCGCTGGTGAATGAATCCAGGGATTCCTTGGTGCTTTTGGTGAGTTTGTCCACCAATGGCAGCAATTTGTCGTATTCGGCAATGAGCCAGTCCACCCCCAGCTGAGAGGTGAATTTTATTTTCTCTGCGGCTTCTTTATTGGTGGGATCGGCGGTGGCCACGACCAGGCGATTACCGCGTTTGACCAGCGGTAGAACCTTATAGCTGGAACATAGTTTGTTATCCAGCAGGTCTTTCGGAATACGGTCGATGTCCAGCGCGTGGATATCGACCAGAGGAATACCGAAAATACCGGAAATATGGTGCGCCAGGTCGTAAGCAGACAACCCGCCAGAGCTTATCAATTGGGCAACAAAGTTGGTGTTGCTGGACAGGGCTTTGCGGGAGAGTTCCTCGCCGGCGGAGGCCGAGAGTTTGCCGGCGGCAATCAAGGCCCGGGCCAAACCGGCCAGGGGAGGGGTGCTAGGGGCGGTCGTTGTCATTGTGGTGAAGGCAATCAGCCCGCTGGGGAGCAGACGGGAAAACTATCGTCGCCGTAGCATAGCGTTTGTCCAGCCCCTTGCAAGGATGGCCTGTGGCTTATTCCGACTATCCGGGCTTTTGCTCGTCCTGGGGCGCTTCCGGCGCTGCAAAGCAGTCACGAAATGTAAATACCGTCGAGGTGAACAGCATGGCCGCCAGGGCCAGGGCCGCTGCCACCATCAGCGCCATGGCGATGTGCCCGACGACCAGGGAAAGCAGCCCGGTGGTCAGCGCCAGTGCGGCGCCTACGACCAGAAACATGACCATCCAGCCCAGGCCGTACATGAAAAATGCGCCGATATTGCGGCTGCAGGCCACGATGCTGAAAAACATGGCCTTGAGTGCCGGGGTGCCATGCCAATGCACCAATGCGGGCGCATGCCAGAAAAGGAAGGACAAAGGCAGGTAGAGCACGGTGGCCGTCCACATGGCCGCCTGGAAACTGGCGTCCTGGGCCAATTCCGGGGACAGCGGCGCCAGTCCCAGGTACACCCGGGCAAAGCCGCCGCCATCGACCAGGCTGGACAGGAACATCAACAGCCCGAACCCCAGGGCGTAGCAGATGCCCAGTACCGCCAGGGCGTGCAGGCGCTCGCGGCCGCCACGCAGAATGCGCCAGATGAGGGCCGGGGTCGGGGTGCGGTTGCCCCAGGTTTCGGCAGCGCCCACCATCATGACCAGGGAGGTGGTCGGCAGCAGCGCCAGGGCCAGGACGGTACCGACGATGGGCACCATGCTGACCAGCGACATCCCGGCCATGCACAGGAAGAACAAAGCGGCCAGCGCGATAGGCTGGCGCCAGAAGGTACGCACCCCCAGTTTGACCCATTCCAGGCCGGTGCTAGGTTTGACGAGTTGCAGCTTCATGCGGCGCTTTACTCCAGGCAGAAGGGCTGCGCGATGCGCTGGCGCAGCACCTGTTCAAAGTGGCGCGGGTCGTGGGGGGTGAGCAGGGACGCCTCGCGCGGCAGGTAGAAATCCCACAGGCGCGAGATCCAGAAGCGCAAGGCCCCGGCCCGCAGCAGCGCGGGCAGCAGGGCGCGTTCGGCGGCTTCGAGGGGGCGCACGCTCTGGTAGGCGTCCAGCATCGCAGCGGCCAGGGCGGGGGTGTGGGCGCCGGTGCTGTGTTCGATGGCCCAGTCGTTCAGGCAGACCGCCAGGTCGAACAGCCATGTATCGACCCCGGCGAAGTAGAAGTCGAAAAAGCCGGTCAGCGCCTCGCCCTCGAACATCACGTTGTCGCGGAACAGGTCTGCGTGGATGGGGCCGCGCGGCAGGGCGGCATAGGCAGTGCTGGCGGCGACTTCGTTCTGGTGCGCCAGTTCCGCCTGCAGCAGTTGGGCTGCTTCTGCCGGGATGAAGGGCAATACCGTGGGCACGGTCGTATTCCACCAGGGCAGGCCGCGCAGATTGGGCTGGTGCAGCGCAAAGTCGCGCCCGGCCAGGTGCATCTGCGCCAACATGCGCCCCACGGCGGCGCAGTGCTGGGGCGTGGGCTGCAACTGGCTGGTGCCGCGCAGCTTTTGCACCACGGCGGCAGGTTTGCCGCAGACCGTGTGCAGGATGGCACCGGTCGTGCGGTCGGCCTGCGGGTCGGGCACGGGGATGCCTTTGCGGGCCAGATGGCGCATCAGCTCCAGGTAGAACGGCAGTTGCTCGGCGGTCAGGCGCTCGAACAGGGTCAGCACCCAGTGGCCCTGGGTGGTGTCCAGAAAGTAGTTGGTGTTTTCAATGCCGCCCTGGATGCCGCGCAGGGCGGTGAGCTGGCCCAGGTCCAGGGACTGGAGCAGGGTGCGTGCGTCGTCTTCGCTAACTTGGGTAAAAACGGCCATGGTCAATAGGCGCTGGGGCTCTTGGCGCTGATAAGAAAAACCCCGCGTGCAAACCCTGGGGGCGGCGGGGCGCAGGGGGGTGTCGGCAGGCTTAGAACTGGAGGGCTTTCCAGGTGCGGCGGCCATTGGTGCCGTCCTGGGCCGGGTCTTTGCCCGGCTTGGCCGGGGCCACCTCGTAGGCCGGCAGCTTGCCGGTTTTGGGCTGCACGGTGATGGTTTTGGTTTCGCCGCCGACACGCAGCTCGTCGATCTGGCTGCCTTTGTCTTCATGGCGAATGCGCTCGATGCGCTGGTTGTGGCGGTCGTTGGCGGGCGCGGCATCGGTGGCCGCAGGGCTGTCCGGGCCTGCGGCGGGAGCTTGGGCGCAAGCCAAGCTGCTGGCCAGCAGAGCGGCAACAAGAAGGGGGAGGGAAGTGGCGGCACGCATCACGCCATTGTAGATGCCCCGCCAGCGCCCGGGTGCCGCAGCGCGGGCACAATCGTGGGCTATGACGAATCCCCCCACCTTGCTGCTGGTCGATGGTTCCAGCTACCTGTACCGTGCCTACCATGCCATGCCCGATCTGCGGGCCGTGCCGGGCGACCCCAGCAGCCCGGCCACGGGCGCCATCCGGGGCATGGTGAATATGCTGCAGGCGCTGGACAAGACGCCGGAAACGGCCCAGGCCGCCTACGCGGTCTGCGTGTTCGATGCCAGCGGCCCCACCTTCCGTGACGACTGGTATCCCGAATACAAGGCCAACCGTTCGCCCATGCCGGACGACCTGCGCAGCCAGATCGACCCCATCCACGAAGTGGTGCGGCTGCTGGGCTGGAAGGTGTTGAGCGTGCCCGGTGTCGAGGCCGACGACGTGATCGCCACCCTGGCACGCATCGCCGCCAGCCAGGGGGTGCAGGTGGTGGTGTCCAGTGGCGACAAGGATTTGAGCCAGTTGGTCGATGAACGCATCACCATCATCGACACCATGAGCGGCAAGCGCCGCGACGTGGCCGGGGTGGAGCAGGAGTTCGGCGTGCCGCCCACGCTGATGGTCGATTACCAGGCGCTGGTGGGCGATGCGGTGGACAACGTGCCGGGCGTCGCCAAGGTCGGCCCGAAAACGGCGGTGAAGTGGCTGCAGGAGTTCGGCAGCCTGGACGGCCTGATCGCCCAGGCGGACAGCATCAAGGGCGTGGCGGGCAACAACCTGCGCGAAGCCATTGCCAGCGGCCAGCTGGCCCTGAGCCGCAAGCTGGTCACGATGCAGGCCGATTGCGATCTGGCCGCGTATGCGCCGGGGCTGCCCGATCTGGCAGACCTGCAAAAACAGGAGCTGGACGCGCAGAATCTACGCCATTTTTATGACAAATATGGCTTTAAAGGCTTGGCGAGAGCGCTGGCAGCTCCTGAAAAAGAAGCGAAAACCCAAGGCAGCGGCAGTAGCGATCTGTTCAGCAGTTTTGACAGCGACGATGCCGCCAGCACCGAAGTGGCCGTGGCCGCCCAGCAGCGCGAGGTGGCCTACCACTGCATCCAGACCCAGGCGCAACTGGATGAATGGCTGGCCAAAATCGACGCTGCAGAACTCACGGCCATCGACACCGAAACCGACAGCCTCAACGCCTTGCAGGCGCAACTGATCGGTATCTCGCTGAGCGTGCAGCCCGGCGAGGCGGCCTACATCCCGCTGGGCCACGAAGGCATCGAGGGGGTGCAGCAACTGCCGCTGGCCGACGTGCTGGCCCGGCTCAAACCCTGGCTGGAGGATGCCGGCAAGCCCAAGCTGGGCCAGCACATCAAGTACGACCAGCACGTGCTGGCCAACCAGGGCATCACCGTGCGCGGCTACCGGCACGACACCATGTTGCAAAGCTACGTGCTGGAAGTGCATCGCCCGCACAGCCTGGAAAGCCTGGCCCTGCGCCACACGGGCCGCACCGGCCTGAGCTACGAAGACCTGTGCGGCAAAGGCAAAAACCAAATCCCCTTTGCCCAGGTGCCGCTGGACAAGGCCTGCGCCTACGCCTGCGAGGATGCCGACCAGACCCTGGACGTCCACCGCGTGCTGTGGCCGCAAATCCAGGCCCAGGCGGGGTTGCTGGATATCTACCAACTGGAAATGCAGACCAGCGAGGCGCTTTTCCGCATGGAGCGCAACGGCGTCGCCATCGACGCGCAGGAACTGGCCCGCCAGAGCAACGACCTGGGCACGCGCATCGTGGCCCTGGAACAGACGGCGTACGAGCTGGCCGGGCAGCCGTTCAACCTGTCCAGCCCCAAGCAATTGGGCGAAATTTTCTTCGACAAGCTGGGCCTGCCGGTGGTGAAGAAAACCCCGTCCGGTGCTCGCAGCACCGACGAGGAAGTGCTGGAGAAGCTGGCCCAGGACTATCCCCTGCCCGCCAAGCTCCTGGAGCATCGCAGCCTCTCGAAACTGAAAAACACCTACACCGACAAGCTGGCGCACATGGCCCTGCCGCGCACCGGGCGCGTGCATACCCACTATGCGCAGGCGGTGGCCGTGACCGGGCGGCTGTCCAGCAACGAACCCAATTTGCAGAACATTCCCGTGCGCACGCCCGAGGGGCGGCGCATTCGCCAGGCTTTCATCGCCCCGCCGGGCCGGGTCATTGCCAGTGCCGACTACAGCCAGATCGAGCTGCGCATCATGGCCCACCTGAGCGGCGACGAAGCTCTGCTACACGCCTTTCACGACGGCCTGGACGTGCATCGCGCCACGGCGGCCGAAGTGTTCGGCGTGGCGCTCGACCAGGTCAGCAGCGAGCAGCGGCGCTTTGCCAAGGTCATCAACTTCGGCCTGATCTACGGCATGAGCAGCTACGGGCTGGCGAAAAACCTGGGGATCGAGAACAGCGCCGCAGCCGCCTACATCGACCGCTACTTCCAGCGCTACCCCGGCGTGAAGCGCTACATGGACGACACCGTCGCCCTGGCCCACGACCAGGGCTATGTGGAAACCGTGTTTGGCCGTCGCTTGTATCTGCCGGACATCAACGGCGGCAGCGGCCCGCGCAAGAAGGCGGCGGAACGCGCCGCCATCAACGCCCCCATGCAGGGCACTGCGGCCGACCTGATCAAGAAGGCCATGGTTGCCGTGCAGGACAGACTCGATGCCGCCCAGCCGGACGTGCTGCTCATCATGCAGGTGCATGACGAACTGGTATTCGAACTGCCCGCCGACAAGGCCGACTGGCTGCGCCAGGAAGTGCCCGCCCTGATGGCCGGCGTGGCCGCATTGAAAGTGCCGCTGCTGGCCGAAGTGGGCGTGGGCGCCAACTGGGAACAGGCGCACTGATGCGGTGGTGGGCAGTGGCACCGATGCCCGCCGGGCGAAAATGGCAGGAATTTGCACGGCAGGGGGCTTGACAGCTTGTGTAGGCTGGAAAGATGTGCGGCGACTGCGGCACATATCGCCGTTGAATAATTTGAATAAGTGAACCTCATCATGGTATTGATAGCAATCATCCTGGCCACTCTGGCCGCCGGTATCGGCAGCGTCTGGGTGGCCAATGCGCTGCTGCACGTCGGCTTTGGCCGGGCCAGCGCGGGCCGGGCGCAGCAGGGGCTGCTCAGTCTGGCTGCCGGGGCCCTGCTGGCCACGGCCTTCATGCACCTGCTGCCCGAAGCTTTTGAAAGCGGGGCCGATGCGCAGCAGTTGTTCACCACCCTGCTGATCGGCATCGTGTTCTTCTTTCTGCTGACCAAGGCCGAGCTGTGGCACCACGGGCACGAACACAGCCACACCCCCCAGGTGCAGAACCTGCACCACGCCCACCATGCGCACGACCATGACCACGCGCATGGCCATACCCATACTCACCACACCGGTTCGGGCTGGTCGCTGCTGACCGGCGACAGCGTGCATTGCTTTGGCGACGGGGTGCTGATCGCCTCGGCCTTCATGGCCGACTTGCGCCTGGGGCTGATTGCCGCCGTTTCCGTGCTGGCGCACGAGGTGCCGCACCACATGGGCGACCTGGTGGTGATGAGCCGGGGCAGCCACCGCCGCGTCGCCATGCTCAAGGTTTCGCTGGCTGGGTCGATCACTGCCCTGGGCGGGCTGGCGGGGTATTTCCTGGTCGGGCAACTGCACGACTGGCTGCCGTTCTTCCTCACGGTGGCGTGCAGCAGCTTTATCTACGTGGCCCTGTCCGATCTGATTCCGCAACTGCAAAAGCACCTGAGCGCCCGGCAAACCCTGGCCCAGGTGCTGTGGCTGGCGCTGGGCATCGGGCTGGTGACCGTGGTCAGCGGTCTGGCCCATGATCTGGCCCACGAATCCCATGGCGCCGATGCCTCCCATGCCCACCATGCGCATGACCACGATCACGATCACGACCATGAGGCGCCGCCCCTTTCTCCGCATCACGATGAACCGACCGATTCCCACCGTGCCGACTGACGCCATTGAAGCCACCCCGCCGCCCACTTCCCGCATCGCCATGGCGCTGGCCCTGGCCGTCTGGCTGGGGCTGACCGCCGGGGGCGTGGCCTTGCTGCAGGGCAGCCCGCCCAGCACCGCCGTTCCCCTGCACCACCTGCGGGTGGAGCGGGGGCCGAAGCCGCCGCCCGTGCAGGAATTGCCCGCCTCCGCAGCGGCCCCCGCCGCCCAGCCGCACCCGGTCATCGCCGTGCCGGCCGATGCCGCCGTGCCCGCCGCCGTCTGTGCCCCCTGGCTGCAGCGCTGGCCTGCCCTGCAACGCAAGCTGTGCGAAGCGGCCCAGCTGGCGCCCAGCGGCGCCCTGTCGGTGCGCGGGGCGCCCATTGCCTGGCGCGATGTTGCCCCGCCGGACGCCGCCGGCGTGGCCCAGCGGGTGCTGGTGGTCGGGGCCATCCACGGCGACGAGCTGACCGCTGCCGCCCTGGCCCTGCACTGGGTGGCGCTGGCGCAGCAGGCCAGCAGCCAGCGGCCCGTGCATTGGCGCTTCATCCCCGTGCTGAATCCGGACGGCCTGCTGGCCCGCCCGGCCACGCGCACCAATGCCGCCGGGGTGGACTTGAACCGCAACTTCCCCACCCCGGACTGGGAGCGCGAAGCCGCCGCCTACTGGGAAAAACGCACCCGCCGCGACCCGCGCCGCTGGCCCGGCCCGGCGCCCCTGTCCGAGCCGGAATCGCAATTCCTGCACGCGCAGATGGCGCAGTTCGCCCCCGATCTGGTCGTCAGCATCCACGCGCCCTACGGGGTGCTGGACTTCGACGGGCCGCAGACGCCGCCGCAGAAGCTGGGCGGCCTGCACCTCGACCAGCTGGGCGTCTTCCCCGGCTCGCTGGGCAATTACGGCGGCCTGCAGCTGGGCGTACCCGTGGTCACGATCGAACTGCACCACGCCCTGCGGATGCCGGTGCGCACGGAGATTGCCGCCATGTGGCAGGACTTGCTGGCGTGGATGGACAAGCATCTGCCAGTGCAAAGCGATGAATAAACAATAGCTTTTACCGCTTGCTGTTAATGGATTTCAGCGTGTTTTTATCCTGAAATCCATTAGCAGAAATCGGTAGCAGCTACGTTTTCTGGTTGATGCGGGCGCAATGGCGATCTGCACCAGCCTGGCGCAGGGCGTGTACGCCCCATGCTTGTCGTTATGATGCGGCGGCTGAAACTTTCCCTTCACACCACGTCGCATCATTCCATGGCCCGCTCCTTACTGGGTATCCAGCCCGCCACTGCCGTACCGCTTCGGGCGCAGACCGCCACCGCCCCCCGGCTTGCCGGGGCGCAACTGGAGGCGCGGCTGCGCAAGAAACGTTCCGCCGCCTATATCCGGGCCGTCACCCAACTGGATGCGGGCGGGCATGTGCATTCCCCGGCCAGCGTGCAGGCGCTGATCGAAGCCATCCGCCAGGAGCTGCCGGACGTGCAGATCGACGCCTTGCCGCTGGGCATCGTCTCGCGCTGCTACCTGGGGGCGCCCTACCAGGTGCATACGCTGGACTGCACGGGCAGCATCATCCAGCACTACAAAACCTTCGAGCCTTTGCCCAGCCTGCTGGAGCGGGCCCGCAGCGTCGCCCTGCACCCGGGGTATGCCTTTGTCGAGGTGTATTCCAACCGCCTGATCGCCGTCGGCGAATCGGGGCAGACCGCCTTCATCGACCTTTGAACCCCTCCTGTGAGACACCATGAGTACAGAACGCATCATCCAAGTGGCCGACCTCAGTTTGATCCTGGGTTCGCTGCGCAGTTTGCAAAGCGATATCGGCACCGTCTCCGGGCAGGTGGACGTGGTCGGCAGCAATCTGGCGCAGACCCGCGCCGAGCTGTCGCGGCTGGAGCAGGCCTTCAACGACTTCGTGCAGGCGGATCTCAAGGCCAAGGAGCTGGGGTTTGCCGAAACGCGCCAAGTCAAAATCCGCCAGGAAATCGAGAACAAATTCGGCCAGTACGCCATCGTGCGCCGCCAGGCCACCGGCATCCTGCAAGCCTCGGACATTCAGCTGGTGCGCCAGGAAACCATCCGCAACGCCACCGAGGAGCTGATGCTGTCCACCCCGCGCTACTGGCTGGCCCCGGCGCTGGTGGCATTGGCCGCCTGGCTGACGGACAACCGCGCCCTGGCCGAACGCGCTCTGGCCGAGGCCACGCGCCGCGACGACGAAAAAACCGCGCTGTTTTTCTCCCTGATCGGCCGCCGCGCCGGGCGCTCCGAGGTCAGCCGCATCTGGCTCGACCGCTATGTCGGCCTGCAAAATCCGTACAGCCTGGATCGGCAGACGGTGGTGATGATCGATGCCCTGGCCAACGGCGTTTTCAACACCGACGCCGCGCTGCTGTGCACCAAGCGCATCGGCGGCTGGATCGAGGAGCTGGCGCAACAGGCCGGTTTCGCCCAGACCCAGCGCGGGCAATGGGGCGATGCGCTGCGCTCCAAAACTCCCAACTTCAATCATGCGCAGCGCTATGGGCACCTGAGCCGGTTCAGCCCGGCGTGGAACGACCTGAACGCGGCGCTGAACGCCGTGAGCATGCAGTCCATCGTTCTGGAGCATTTCCAGGACATCTTTCAGGGCGAGATCAAGACGGCCAGCAGCGTCCTCATCGCCGTGGACAACCTGCTTACCAGCCTGGTGTCCCACTTCGACGATGAGGAGCTGCCGCTGCGCCGCACCGAGCAGCTCAACCAGCTCATCATCGAGGAAGCGGGCGACAAACGCGCCGCCCAGCAGCGGTTCGACCTGCAATCCAAGGCCCAGGAGGAGCGTGTGGACTTCACGCAACTGCTGACCAATGCGGCCATGCACCCGGAGCTTTCGCACGTCACCCGCGCCACCCAGCGGCTGGCGGTGGCCCATTCCCGCGACTGGATCGTGGACGCGCACAGCGACGTGACGGCGCAAATCCGCCAGCAGGCGCCGCAGACGATTCACCTGTCCATCGAAGACTGGCAAGGCCAGACGGCGCAGGGCGACAACGAGGCCGAACTGCAAGACAGCCTGCGCCAGCACATCGAGCGGCGCAAGCAGCAGGCGCTGGAACAGGCCAAGCTGGGGTTGAAGGACTGGGGGCTGATCGCCCTGGGTGTGGTGCTGCTGCTGATGAGTTTGGGCAACGGCATGATCGTCTTCGTCATGGGGCTGGCCGCGCTGGGCTGGGCTTTCCTCAACTACCGGCAGGTGCAGCAGCGGCGCAAGCAGATCGAACGCGATTTTGCGCTGCTGCAAGAGCAATCGGCCCAGGCGCTGCGGGCCTGCCTGGCCGAAACCGTGGAATGGCGGCGCGACTGGGCCATGCGCGATGCCGTGGCTGCCGAAGTCACCAGCCTGCTGGAAAGCATCAGCCCCGAGCAGCACCTGCTGGCCGGGCACAACACCGCCCGCCGCGTCATGCCCGCCGCTGCCGCACAGGCCGCTTGAATTTCGCCAGGAGTTTTCCCCCCATGCCACGAGAAATCCTTTCCGCCGCGCCAGAAACCACCGCGCCCAGCGCCCCGCTCGGCCCCTCGCCCGCGCAGCAATCCGCTGTACCCCGCCAGCCACAGCAGCCACAGCAGCCACAGCAGCCACCTGCGCCGCCCGCCAGCCGGGATGTGCTGGCCGGTGCCTTACCCGCCTGGGATTTGCTGCCCGCCGCGCCGTTTGTGCGCCGCAGCCGCTGATCCGCCGATGTGGAAGCGGCTGTTTGCACGCGGCGGCCAGGCGCCTGCCGCTGGCGGCCAGGGCGCCCCGGCCAGCTACGCACAGTGGAGCCAGTGCCTGGATGCCCTGGCCCGTGGCGACGATGACGAAAACTGCCTGCAAACCCTGTATGCCGGTTCGCTGCACTGGTCGGCGGGCGTGGCGCCGCTATTCGTCCAGCGCCTGTCCGACGAGGTGCAGCGGCGGCTGAACGTCTGCGCCGACCGCCTGCAACGTGACCTGCACGGCAGCGGGCACCGTGGCGGGCAGGAGACGCTGGTGGTGCGGGCCATCGTGCAGGCCCGCACGCAGTTGCACTTCGTCCACCGCCTGTGCCTGCTGCCGGCGCTGCCGCCGGACACCCGCAGCCAGCTTGCCGCCGAAGTGCGCAAGTTCGCCGAGCGCTCGCAACACTCTTTGGAAGACAGCGCCCGCGCCGACCGCAGCGGGCAACTGGCGACCCTGCTGCGCAACAACCCGCTGACCCGTTACGACGCGCTGGCGCTGCCGCCGGACGTTCAGCCGCAGTCGGCGCCTGCATCCATGCCAGCGCAGTCCCCCCGTAAACGCAACATCCTTCTCTGATTACCGCCCATGAGCGACACCGTTGAATTCAAGGCCACCCTCAGCCGCTACCTGAAGGCCCGCATTCCCTTCATCTCCATCCGCAGCGCGGAACGCAGCCGGGTGCTGGAGCTGCTGCGCGAAGTCGGCGCCGAACTGCAAGCGCCGATCTACGTCCACACGCTTTCCCAGGGCACGCGGGAGCTGGGCACCAGCCGCACCGTCAATGACGACCGTTCCGTCACCGGCGCGGTGGACTTTGCCAGCCAGCAGTTTCCCCAGCGGCAGAACCTGAGCGTCGTGCTGACCGAGGTCTCCGACATCGAGGACGACACCCCCGCCGCGCGGCACCTGCTGGACGTGGTGATGCTGGCGGCGGAGAACAGCGGCTGCGTCGTCGTCATCACCACCAAGCCGGTGTTCGGCCAGTTGCAGCGGGCCGGCATGTCGCTGGTGCTGTCGGCGCCGACCGAGGACGAGATGCTGGCCATCGTCCAGGAAAACCTGGGCGCCTACCGGGCGCACATGCCCATCGAATGGGACGAGGCCGACGAACGCCGCGCCGCAGCGGCCCTGGCCGGCGTCTCGCGCATCGAGGCGGAAAACATCATCGCCACCCTGCTGGCCAATGGCCGCATCACCAAGGCCGACATGGTCGAGGTCATGCACGCCAAGGACCGCATCTTTGCCGACATCTCGGGCATCGAGCGGGTGAACGTGCGCGGCACCGAGCTGAACGTCGGCGGCCTGGGCGGGCTGAAAGCCTGGCTGGACAAGGAGCAGCCCCTGCTCACCGCCGACCTGCGCGAGCGCGGCATCCGCCCGCCGCGCGGCGTGCTGCTGGTGGGCGTGCCCGGCTGCGGCAAATCGCTCTCGGCCAAGGCCATTGCCGCCAACTGGGGGCTGCCGCTGTACCGGCTGGACTTGTCCACCATCCACGGCCAGTACCTGGGCCAGAGCGAAACGCGGCTGAAAGACGCCCTGGCCACCGCCGACCACGTCGCGCCCTGCGTGCTGTGGATCGACGAGATCGAAAAAGGCCTGGCCGGTGCCGGCAGCAGCAGCGATGGTGGCACCGCCACCCGGCTGGTCGGGCAGTTCCTCTACTGGCTGCAGGAGGCGCGTTCGCGCGTCTTCGTCGTGGCCACGGCCAACGACGTTTCGCGCCTGCCGCCCGAGCTGCTGCGCCGGGGGCGCTTCGACGAGCTGTTTTTCGTCGATCTGCCCACGGCGCCGGAGCGGCGCGAAATCATCGGCATCTATGCCCAGCGCGGCCTCAGGCAGGAGGTGCCCGAAGCCCTGCTGCAGGAGCTGGTGGAACTGTCCGACGGCTTTGCCGGTTCCGACCTCGAATCGGCGGTGCGCGAAGTGGTGAAAGAGGCGTACCTGAACGGCGATACCGCCGTCACGCCCGAGCTGTTCCGGCGCAGCTTCAACAACGTGGTGCCGCTGTCCAAAACCGCCCCCGAGCAGATCGAGGACATCCGCGCCTGGGGGCGCGAGCGGGCGGTGCCTGCCTCGGGCCAGCCCATCGGCGCCGCCGCCCCGCAGGGCCGCACGCGCCGGCAGGTGCTGGTGTGAACCGACTTGCAGACGGTTTTCGTCAATAAAAATAGCTTTTACCGCTGGCAATGCAATGGTTTCAGATGGATAACCATCTGAAACCCAATAAATGAAAGCGGTAGGAGCTATTTTTTCAGGAGATTCTCCCAGCCGTGCGTTGCTCTGCTTACGGCATGGCTTCCAGCAGCAGCCTGGCGTCGTGCGCCAGGGCGGCGGCGCCCTGGCCGTAGCGGTGGTAGACGCGCAGCTTGCCCTGGGGGTCGTACATGTACATCCCGGCGGAGTGGTCCATGGTGTAGGTGCCGGGCGTGCTGCCGGGGACTTTCTTGTAGAACACCTTGAAGCTGCGGGCCACCTGCGCGATCTGCTCGGGCGTGCCGGTCAGGCCGACGAAGTCGGGCGAGAAATTATGGGTGTAGCTTTTCAATATTTCCGGCGTGTCGCGCTCGGGATCGACGGTGACGAAAACGCCGACCAGGCGCTCGCCCAGCGGCCCCAGCAGGGCCTTGGCCTCGACCAGCTCTTGTAGCGTGGTGGGGCAGACGTCGGGGCACTGCACGTAGCCAAAGAAGACGACGACGACCTTGCCGGCAAAGTCCTTGATCGAGCGCTGGCGGCCTTCGGGGTCGAACAGCGGGAAGTCCTTGCCGTGTTCGGCGCCGGTCAGGTCCATGCCTTCCAGGGGCAGATCGCTTTTGGACTGGCAGCCGAAAAGGGGCAGGGTGGCCAAGGCGGCGGTGGCAGCCAGCGTCCACTGGCGGCGGTTGGGGTGGCGGTTCATGGTTCTCTCCCTGGCCCGGTTCCCTCAGGGGTGGAGAACGGGGCGGTTCAACGTAGGTCAGCGCGGCTTTTTTTCCATTGGCGGGCGCTGCGCGGTGCGGCCTTGAAGGCGTGACCGTAGACGATTTCAAAGCGCAGGCCCAATTGTCCATCAGGCAGGCGCAGGTGCTGCGCGATGGCTTGCAGCAACTGCTGGCGCCAGCCCGGGCCGCGCAGGGCGGCAAAGCGCTGGGGGTGCAGGTTGCGCCCCAGCTCGCGCAGCTCTTGCAGCAGGCGCTCGGGGGTGGCAAAGCTCAGGGTGATGGTTTCCATGTCCATCACCGGCTCGGCAAAGCCGGTCTGGATCAGCATGTCGCCCCAGTCGTGCATGTCGGTGAAGCTGTGCCCGGCAGGGGGCCAGCCCAGCGCGGCGTACAGGCTGCGCAGCGTCTGCACCGTGTCCGGCCCCAGGCAGGAGAACATGACGAAGCCGTCCACCGCCACCGCCGCGTGCCATTGGCGCAGCAGGGCCAGCGGGTCGGCCTGCTCGTGCAGCAGCATGTTGGCCCAGAGCATGTTGGCGCCCAGCTCGGGCGGGGTGGCGA
>JAHRXD010000131.1 GCA_019104825.1 Comamonas sp. | reverse complement strand
CGGCCGTCGCGGTAATGTCTTCCGCGTCGCCAAACAGGCGGTGATGAAGGCCGGTCAGTACGCTTACCGTGACCGCCGCAACAAGAAGCGCGTGTTCCGCCGTCTGTGGATCACCCGTATCAACGCCGCTGCGCGTGAACTGGGCCTGACTTACAGCCAGTTCACCAATGGCCTGAAGAAGGCTGCCATCGACATCGACCGCAAGATGCTGGCCGATATCGCCGTGCACGACAAGGCTGCCTTTGGCAGCATCGTGGAGCAAGTGAAAGCCAAGCTGGCTGCTTGAGTTCACGATCGGTAGTTATAAAACAATAGCTACCGGCGCACTATCAGCAAGGGCTAGAGCTTGAAAAGGCACTAGCCCTTGTGTCATTTGAAATGCGATAAGAGTCGCGATAAGAGTCGCTATGAACGAGTTGGATTCCCTGGTGGCCAGCGCCCGCGAGCTGTTTGCGCAGGCTGCCACCCCTGTTGATCTGGAAAATGCCAAGGCCCAGTTCCTGGGCAAGGCCGGCAAGATGACCGCGTTGATGAAGGGCATGGCGCAGCTGACGGTAGAAGAAAAGAAAACCCGTGGCGCAGCCATCAACGTGGCTAAGCAGGCCATCGAGGCGGCCTTGAGCGATCGCCGCCAGGCCTTGCAGGACGCCCAGTTGCAGCAGCAGTTGCAGGCCGAGCGCCTGGACGTGACCCTGCCGGGGCGCCAGCGCGGGCAGGGCGGTTTGCATCCGGTGTCGCTGACGCTGGAGCGCATCGAGGGGATTTTTGCCTCCATGGGCTTTGAAGTGGCCGATGGCCCGGAGATCGAGTCCGACTGGTTCAACTTCACCGCGCTGAACACCCCGGAAGATCATCCGGCGCGTTCCATGCACGACACGTTTTACGTCGAGGGCGGCACGCCCCAGGCACCCAATCTGCTGCGCACGCACACCAGCCCGATGCAGGTGCGCCATGCGGTGCAGCATGTCAAGCGCTATCGCAACCAGCTCGATGCCGGGCAGGGGATGCCGGAAATCCGCGTGATTGCCCCCGGACGCACCTACCGCGTCGATTCGGACGCCACCCACTCGCCCATGTTCCACCAGTGCGAAGGCCTGTGGATTGGCGAGAACGTGAGTTTTAAAGACTTGAAGGTTGTATTTACCGACTTTTGCAAGACGTTTTTTGAAAGCGACGACCTGGTGCTGCGCTTTCGCCCGAGCTTTTTCCCGTTCACCGAGCCGTCGGCGGAAGTGGATATCCAGTTCCAGAGCGGCCCCCTGGCCGGCAAGTGGCTGGAGGTGGCGGGCAGCGGCCAGGTGCATCCGAACGTGGTGCGCAACATGGGTCTGGACCCCGAGCGCTTCATCGGCTTTGCCTTCGGCATGGGGCCGGATCGTTTGACCATGCTGCGCTACGGGGTGAACGATCTGCGCCTGTTCTTCGATGGCGACATTCGCTTCCTGTCCCAATTCAATAAATAAAAAGTGAGCTGTTGCCGCTGATATATAAACGATTTCAGATGGTTTTTGGTTTTAAACCTTTATATATCAAGCAGAAAAAGCTCTTTTTTTGGTAGTTGTGCGCTGGGTTTGTCCCTGTCGCATGAGGTGGAAAAAACATGCAGTTTCCCGAATCCTGGTTGCGCCAATACTGCAACCCCCCGTTAAGCACCCAGGCCCTGGCCGAGACCTTGACCATGGCCGGTCTGGAAGTGGAAGAGCTGGAGCCGGTGGCCCCGCCGTTTACCGGCATCGTCGTCGGTGAAATCAAGGAGGCCGTGCAGCACCCGGACGCCGACCGCCTGCGCGTGTGCCAGGTGGACGTGGGCGGCCCCGAGCTGCTGAACATCGTCTGCGGCGCACCGAATGCCCGCGTGGGTATCCGCGTGCCGTGTGCGACGGTGGGCGCCGAACTGCCGCCGGGTGAGGATGGCCAGCCGTTCAAGATCAAGATCGGCAAGCTGCGCGGCGTGCAGAGTTTCGGCATGTTGTGTTCGGCCAAGGAGCTGGGCATTGCCGACGACCACGGCGGCCTGCTGGAGCTGCCGCTGGACGCGCCCCTGGGCCAGAACGTGCGCGAGTATTTGAACCTGGACGACACCTTGTTCACCCTCAAGCTCACGCCCAATCTGGCGCACTGCCTGAGCGTGTACGGCGTGGCCCGCGAGCTGGCGGCGCTGACCGGTGCGCCGCTGCAACCTCTGTCCTTCCCGGCCGCTGCGGTGACGTTGCCGGACACGTTGTCGGTGCAGATCGCCGCCACCGATTTGTGTGGCCGCTTTTCGGGCCGCATCGTGCGCGGTGTGAATACCCGGGTGCCAACGCCGCAGTGGATGGTCGATCGGCTGGCCCGTTGCGGCCAGCGCAGCGTCTCGCCGCTGGTGGACATTTCCAACTACGTGATGTTCGAGCTGGGCCGGCCCAGCCACATCTTCGACCTGGACAAGATTCACGGCGGCCTGGCCGTGCGCTGGGGCAAGCCGGGCGAAACGCTCAAGCTGCTCAATGGCAGCACCATCGAGATCGGTGATTTTCCGCAGGTGGGCGTGATCGCCGACGAGCGCGAGATCGAATCGCTGGCCGGCATCATGGGCGGCGACGCCACGGCGGTGTCGGACGGCACGCAGAACATCTACATCGAGGCCGCTTTCTGGTGGCCCAAGGCCGTGGCAGGCCGTTCGCGCCACTTCAACTTCTCGACCGATGCGGGGCACCGCTTCGAGCGTGGGGTTGATCCCGAACACACGGTGGAACACATCGAGCGCATTACCGCCCTGGTGCTGGAAATCTGCGGCACGTCGGCCACGCAGGTCGGCCCCATCGACGACCAGCGGCCCAACGTGCCCGCACCCAAGCAGGTGCAATTGCGCGTGGCCCGCGCCGCCAAGGTGATCGGAATGCCGGTGACGCAGCAGCAATGCCTGGACGCCCTGAACGGCCTGGGCCTACCCGCCACCGTGGTGAGTGAGGGCGTGATTGCCGTCACGGCCCCGACGTTCCGCTTCGACATCAATCTGGAAGAGGATTTGATCGAAGAAGTGGCCCGGATGATCGGTTACGAGCAACTGCCCACGACCAAGCCGCTGGCCCCCATCAGCCCGAAGTTGCTGGCAGAAAACCGCCGCAGCCCCTTTGCCGTGCGCCGCCTGCTGGCGGGCCTGGGCTACCAGGAAACCATCAACTTCAGCTTTGTCGAGGAAAAGTGGGAGCAGACGCTGGCGGGCAATACTGCCCCGATCCGTTTGCTCAACCCCATTGCCAGCCAGTTGAGCGTGATGCGCTCGTCGCTGCTGGGGTCTTTGCTGCAAGTTTTGAAATTCAACCTGGATCGCAAAGCGCCGCGCGTGCGCGTGTTCGAGCTGGGCCGGGTGTTCTTCAAGGATGCCTCGGTCGAGGAATCGGACACCACGGTCAAGGGCTTTTACCAGCCCATGCGCGTGGCGGGTCTGGCCTACGGCAGCGCTGCGCCGTTGCAGTGGGGGCAGGCAGAGGCCAAGGTCGATTTCTTCGACGTCAAGGGCGACGTGCAGGCGCTGCTGGCCCCGCTGCAACCGCAGTTCGAGCCGGCCGAGCATCCGGCCATGCACCCCGGGCGCTGCGCCCGTGTGCGGGTGGACGGGCAGGAAGTCGGCTATGTCGGCGAACTGCATCCCCAATGGCGCCAGCAGTGGGATTTGCCCCTGACGCCGGTGCTGTTCGAGCTGGCCCTGGATGCCGTGCTGCAACGCCCGGTGCCGCAGTTCGCCCCGGTGCCCAAGCACCAGGCGGTGGAGCGCGACGTGGCCGTGGTGGTCAAGGAAAGCGTCACCCACGCCGAGGTGATGGCCGTGGTACAGGCGGCGGTGGCGGCGGACACCTTGCGTTCTGCCGTGCTGTTCGACGTGTTCCGGCCCAAAAAACTGAAGGGCGGCGAAACTGCGGCCCCGGGCGCCTTGGCGCAGGACGAGAAGAGCCTGGCCGTGCGCCTGACTTTGGGCCGCCATGCCGAGGCTTTGGGCGATGCCGAAATCGAAGCGGCCATGCAGGCGGTGATTGCCGCCCTGACCGAAAAACTGGGCGCCAAGCTGCGGGGATAAGCCATGACTGAAGAAAATCTTGAAGCCGGTGCCTTGACCAAGGCCGAACTGGTCGATCTGCTTTTCGAGCAGATGGGCATGAACAAGCGCGAGGCCAAAGTGGTGGTCGATGCTTTTTTCGACCTGATCTGCCAGACCCTGGTGCGCGGCGAGGACGTGAAACTCTCCGGCCTGGGCAATTTCCAGGTGCGCGAGAAAGCTCCGCGCCCTGGCCGCAATCCGCGTACCGGGGAGCTGGTGCCCATTGCCGCCCGGCGCGTGGTCACCTTCCACGCCAGCGCCAAGTGCAAGGAGCTGATGCACGCGGCGTCATAAGTCGAGGCGTTTTAGGAAAACCCCGGGTTTTTCCCGCTTATAATCGATAGCTTCGGCGTGTAGCGCAGCCTGGTAGCGCACTTGCATGGGGTGCAAGGGGTCGCGAGTTCGAATCCCGCCACGCCGACCAATTCAAAAGCCCTTGGATTTTGCAATCCAAGGGCTTTTTTCCTGTCTGCCGGTGCCGGAAGCGGTTCAGGCAAATTCGGCGGCGTGTACCTGGGCAGGCAAGGCCAGCACCCGGTACGCCACGACGTCCAGCGCGGGGTAGCTGGCGCCTTGCTTGTCCGTCCAGACCTTGGGCGTGAGGGGGCCGACGATGGAGATGATGTCGCCCTCTTGCAGCTCCAGCAACTGCTTGCAGGGCACGGGGTCGAAGGCGACCACATTCACAAACAGGCTGCTGGGGGTTTCGGTGCCGGCATTGGGGCGCAGGTTGCCGTCGCCGACGGTGGCTCGCATCCGGGCAACCATGAAGGTTTTGCCGAAGCGGTCGGTGCGTTCGCTGGGGTCGGTCGTCAGGCGTCCGGTAATCAAGCCTTCAATCATGGAATAAAACTTTCGTGGCGGAGCAGAAAAATACAGGTAAGAAAAACAAAAGGCCAACACATCAGTGTTGGCCTTTTAGGAATCAATGGTCGGCGTGGCGGGATTCGAACTCGCGACCCCTTGCACCCCATGCAAGTGCGCTACCAGGCTGCGCTACACGCCGACAAGACCGCTATTATATACTGGATTGGGCATCTGAAAAAAGAAGCGCCAACCCGAAAAGAGGCCAAGCTTCCCGAGCTGACCATGGGAGCCGAGGCACCATATACAGCCAAAAGCAGGAAGCCCGCAATTGTAATTCAAGCGTTTCATTGGTTTCCGTATATTTTCTTAGAATCACGGCCTTTACATATCTTTGTTCAACCCTCGTTGCCATGACTGAACCCACTTCGCGCCCAGAGCTGCCAGACCATCTTTCGATCGATCCGCGCAGCCCGCATTTCGTTGCCGCCGTGTTTGCCCACGATGTCGGAATCCGCTTCAACGGCCAGGAGCGCCAGGATGTGGAGGAATACTGCATCAGCGAAGGCTGGGTCAAGGTACCCGCAGGCAAGACGCTGGACCGCAAGGGCCGGCCTCTGCTGATCAAGCTCAAGGGCAGCGTGCAGGCTTACTACCGCGATTGATGCGCCCAGCGCATGAAAAAGAGGACTGCCCTTTGCGGGGCAGTCCTCTTTTTCTGGGAGCGGTGGTGCTTCCTCAGCCCTGCTGCTTTTCCTGCGCCATGCAGGCGGCAGCCGTGAAGATGATGTCGGTCGAGGAGTTCAGCGCCGTTTCCGCCGAATCCTGCAGCACGCCGATGATGAAGCCCACGGCCACGACCTGCATGGCCACGTCGTTGGAGATGCCGAACAGCGAGCAGGCCAGCGGAATCAGCAGGAGCGAGCCGCCGGGCACGCCCGACGCCCCGCAGGCGCAGACGGCCGAGACCACGCACAGCAGGATGGCGGTGGGGATGTCCACGCTGATGCCCAGGGTGTGCGCCGCCGCCAGGGTCAGCACGCTGATGGTGATGGCGGCGCCCGCCATGTTGATGGTGGCCCCCAGGGGAATGGCGACGCCGCAGGTGGTCGGGTCAAGGTTCAGGCGCTTGGCAATGGCCATGTTCACCGGAATGTTGGCCGCCGAACTGCGCGTGAAGAAGGCGGTGACGCCGCTTTCGCGCAGGCACATCAGTACCAGGGGATAGGGATTGCGGCGAATCTTCCACCACACGATGGCGGGATTGACGAAGAAGGCGATGAACAACATGCAGCCGACCAGCACCATCAGCAGGTGGGCGTAGCCGGCCAGTACCTTGATGCCTGTGGTGGCGATGGTGGAGGCCACCAGGCCGAAGATGCCCAATGGCGCCAGACGGATGACGGCCTGGATGATGAGGGTGATGCCGTGCGAGAAATCGGCCATGACCTGCCGAGTGTGTTCCGCGCCCTGGCGCAGAGCGATACCCACGCCGACGGCCCAGACCAGAATGCCGATGTAATTGGCGTGGAGCAGGGCATTGACGGGGTTGTCCACGGCGTTCTTCAGCACTTGCAGCAGCACCTCGCTGATGCCGCCGGGGGCCGCCATGCCGCTGGCGGCATCCTTGAGTACCAGGGTGGAGGGGAGCAGCATGCTGGCGATGACGGCCACGATGGCGGCACTCAGGGTGCCGATCAGGTAGAGCATCAGAATGGGCTTGAGCTGGGTGGTCTGCCCCGGCTGCTGGTTGCTGATGGCGGAGATCACCAGGATGAACACCAGAATGGGCGCGACGGCCTTGAGCGCCGAGATGAACAGCGTGCCCAGGATTTCGACGCGGGCCGCAGCTTCGGGCCAGAAGAGGGCCAGCAGGGTGCCCAGGATCAGGCTGATGACGATTTGCGTAACGATGCTGGTGCGCTGTACCCAGCGCAGCAAGGGGCGGTGAAGCATGATGGGGTTGCCAGTCATTAAGAAAAAGGCCTGCCCAGCGGGTAGCTGGGCAGGGCCAAGGCGGAAAAAATGAAAAGTCTGCCAGTGTAGGGCCGAAGCGATGCCCCAAGAACTTATCTGATAATGCTACCCCTATGTCTTCCCCCAAAGTTCTGTTTGGCTTCCATGCCGTAGGCGTTCGCCTGAAAACTGCTCCGCAAACCATTGTGGAGGTCTATTACGAAGCCACCCGGCGCGATGCCCGGATGCGCCAATTCCTGGAGCGTGCCCGCGAGGCCGGGGTGCGCCTGATCGAGGCCGACGCCCTGCGCATTGCCAAACTGGCCGGCAGCCACGGCCACCAGGGGGTGGCAGCGCGGGTCGAGGCCTTGGTGCAGCAAAAGTCGCTGGACGACCTGCTGGACGACCTGGAGGCCCAGGGCGTGCGCAACCCCCTGCTGCTGGTGCTGGACGGTGTGACCGATCCGCACAACCTGGGCGCCTGCCTGCGCGTGGCCGATGGCGCGGGCGTGCATGCGGTCATCGCCCCCAAGGACCACGCTGCCGGGATCAGTGCCACCGTGGCCAAGGTGGCCAGCGGGGCCAGCGAGACGGTGCCCTACTTCATGGTGACGAATCTGGCCCGCACCTTGAACGAACTGAAGGAGCGCAACATCTGGATCATCGGCACCAGCGGCGATGCGCCGCAAAGCCTGTTTGCCGCCGACTTCACCGGGCCGGTGGCCCTGGTACTGGGGGCCGAGGGCGACGGCATGCGCCAGCTCACGCGCAAGACTTGCGACAGCCTGATCCACATCCCCATGTGCGGCGCGGTGGAAAGCTTGAACGTTTCCGTGGCCAGCGGCGTGTGTCTGTACGAAGCGCTGCGCCAGCGCAGCAGCAAATCATCGTGAAGGGACTGGCGCCATGCTGATCTACCCGGAAATCAACCCCGTCGCCATTCAGCTGGGGCCGCTGGCCGTGCATTGGTATGGCCTCACTTACCTGGCCGCATTCGGCCTGTTCATGCTGCTGGGGCTGCGGCGCTTGCAGCATCCGGCGTTTGCCAGCCTGCCCCCGGAGCAGGCCTGGAGCCGCAAGGATGTCGAGGACATTCTGTTCCTGGGCGTGCTGGGCGTGATTGCCGGCGGGCGGCTGGGCTATTGCCTGTTCTACAAACCCGACTACTACCTGAGCCACCCGCTGGAAATCTTCGCGGTGTGGACGGGCGGCATGAGCTTTCACGGCGGGCTGCTCGGCGTGATCGTGGCCATGCTGTGGTTTGCCCGTTCGCGCCAGCGGCCCTGGCTGCAGGTGGCCGATTTCGTCGCCCCCTGCGTGCCCACCGGGCTGGCGGCGGGGCGGGTGGGCAACTTCATCAATGGTGAGCTGTGGGGGCGTTTTGCCAGCGCCGATTTGCCCTGGGCCATGGTCTTCCCGCACAGCGGCAGCCTGCAGCCGCGCCATCCGTCGCAGATCTACCAGTTTCTGCTGGAAGGGCTGCTGCTGTTCGTGCTGCTGTGGTGGTATGCCCGTGGCCCGCGCAAGCCGGGGCAGGTGGCGGCGGCCTTCCTGGTCGGCTATGGCAGCCTGCGCTTTGTGGCCGAGTATTTCCGCGAGCCGGACGATTTCCTGGGCCTGCTCTCGCTGGGTATGAGCATGGGGCAGTGGCTGTGCGTGCCGATGGTGCTGGCGGGCATTGCGCTGTGGCTGTGGGCCAGCCGCCGCGAAGGGTGATGATTTAATTCATAGCTGCTTCGGCTGGTAAATAAAGGATTTCGATATGTTTTATATTTGAAATTCTTATAAATAAAGCGGAAAAAGCTATTGTTTTATCTTCATAGTGCAAAAAAACGGCTTCTGCAAGGAAGCCGTTTTTACCTATCAGCGCAGCACCAGAATGGGCTTGGTCGAATGGGTCAGCACATGCTGGGTTTCGCTGCCCAGCAGCAGGCGCTTGATGCCCTTGCGCCCGTGCGAGGCCATGACGATCAAGTCCACCTCCTGCTTGTCGGCGGTGGCGATGATCGATTCGGCCACCAGATCGGATTTGGCGATGGTGGTCTTGACGGTCACGCCTATGCTCTTGCCTTCGGCCTTGATGGCGGACAGCTGGGCCTGGGCCTGGGTTGTCCACTGGGCTTCGATGCGTTTGATTTCGCTGATGTCCACCGTCGCCCCGCCTTCGAGGTAGCTGCGGGGGTAGCGGGGGATGACCCGCAGGACAATCAGCGTCGCACCACTGAGCTTGGCCAGGGACAGGGCGCTTTGTACGGCCTTGTCGGACAGGGCCGTGCCGTCCGTGGTCACCAAAATACGTTCATACATGCAAGATCCTCCTGAGTGAATAAAAGGGCACCAACGGCGCTATGAATACCTTAGCAGCTTAGGCAGCCTTTGCCCAGTTGGCTTGATATGCGTCAAACCGTTTATGATGCGGCCCCGCAACGCTATGACCATGTTTCCTCAGAGCCCGTTACTAACAGGCTCTTCTTCCCTCGTTTCTGAAGAGCGCAGACCGCCACGCCACGAAGAGCAATTTTTGCTTGACGACCCCCTGGAGTGGCCCAGTTTTGGCAAGCCCCTGGACGGGGCGGCACCTGCGCAGGCTTCGTCCGATCCGGCCACGGTTCCCGTATGGGACTCTCAGGTGGTGCTGGAGGGAATGTATTGCGCAACGTGCGCCCTGACCATCGAAGAAGCGTTGCGCCGCACACCCGGCATCCGGCAGGTGGAAGTCTCGGCCGCCGCGCACCGGGCGCGGGTGGTGTGGGATGCGCGGCAGACCACGCCCTCGGCATGGTTTGCCGCCATCGCCCAGGCCGGCTACCGGGCCATTCCGGCGCAGGACGCGCACGTCAAAACCTTGCGCCAGGCCTACCAGCGCAAAATGCTCTGGCGCTGGCTGCTGGCCACGTTCTGCATGATGCAGGTCATGATGTACGCATGGCCTGCTTACGAGGCCAAGCCCGGCGATTTGTCGCTGGAGATGGAAACCCTGCTGCGCTGGGCCTCCTGGCTGATCTGCATTCCGATGCTGCTTTACTCCTGCGGCCCGTTCTTCTCTGGCGCCTGGCGGGACTTGCGCCAGCGGCGCATCAGCATGGATTTGCCCGTTGCCCTGGGCATGGCGATCACCTTCGTCATCAGCAGTTGGGGCACGTTTGATCCGCACGGCATCTTTGGCCGCGAGGTGTATTTCGATTCGCTGTCCATGTTCGCCGCCTTCCTGCTGGCCGGTCGCTGGCTGGAGGTGCGCCTGCGTGACCGCACCGCCGGGGCCCTGGAGGGCGTACTCAACCGCCTGCCCGAAAGCGTGTTGCGCCGGCAGGACGATGGGCAGTTCGAGCGCGTCGCCCTGCGCCGTGTGGCCGTGGGCGACGTGCTGCGCATCCTGCCCGGCGAGGCGTTTCCGGTGGATGGCGTTCTCGTCGCCGGGCGCACCCAGGCCGATGAGGCGCTGCTCACCGGCGAGTCACGCCCGGTCAGCAAGACCGTGGGCAGCAGCGTCGTCGCCGGCAGCTTCAACCTGAGTGCGGTGGTGGAAATTCAGGTGCAGGCGTTGGGTGACGAAACCAGGTTCGCCCAGATCGTCGGCCTGATCGAACAGGCCACCACCCAGAAACCTCGGCTGGCGGCATTGGCCGACAAGGCGGCCGGGCCATTTTTGCTGGGGATTTTGCTGCTGGCTGCGGCCACGGCCGTTTACTGGTGGCCGCAGGACCCGGGGCTGGGACTGCTGTATGCCGCCGTGGTGCTGATCGTGACCTGCCCCTGCGCCTTGTCCTTGGCCACCCCGGTGGCCATGTTGACCGCCGCCGGCACCCTGGCCCGCCAGGGCGTGCTGGTGCGCAACCTGCAAGGGCTGGAAGCCCTGGCCCAGGTGCAGGTGCTGGTGTTCGACAAGACTGGCACCTTGACCGAGGAAGGGCTGGCGGTGCAAGCCAGCCACGCCTACACCGGCACGGCCCTGCCGGCGTGGTGTTCAGGCCTGGCCGTGGCACTGGCGCGGCAATCGATGCATCCGGTTTCGGTCGCTGTCCAGGCGCTGCCGCAGGCCGAAAGTGCAGATGGCTGGCAACTGCTGGAAGTGCAGGAACTCGCCGGGCAGGGGCTGCGGGCGCAGGCGCAGTGCGCCGATCTCTGGCAAGGGCAGCCGCGCTGGGTGCGGCTGGGTTCCCTGGCGTTTGCCGCTGCCGGACACTGGCCGCAGGCATTACCGCAGGCGGTGTACCTGTCCGTGGAGGAAGAGGGCGGCCCCCAGGTGCAGCCCCTGGCCGCATTCGAGCTGCAGGAGAACGTCCGCCCCCAGGCCGCCCAGGTGGTGCAGGCGCTGCAAGCCCACGGGGTGCAGGTGCAATTGCTCTCTGGCGACGGGCCGGCCGCCGTTGCCCGGGTTGCGCACCAGGTGGGGATTACCGAATTTCGGGCCACCTGCAGCCCGCAGGACAAGCTGGCGGCGCTACAAGCCTTGCAAGCCCAGGGCAAACAGGTCGGCATGGTCGGCGATGGACTCAACGACGGGCCGGTGCTGGCCGGCGCCGACGTCTCCTTTGCCTTTGGCCGGGCCGTTCCCCTGGCCCGGGCCCGTTCGGATTTTGTAATTCTGGGCACCGATCTGCAGCAGGTGCTGCAGGCCCTGCTGTTTGCCCGCAAGACCTTGCGCATCGTGCGCCAGAACCTGGGCTGGGCCATGGCCTATAACGCTGTTTCGGTACCGTTTGCCGCACTCGGCATGGTGCCGCCGTGGCTGGCCGGTTTGGGCATGGCCGCCAGCTCGTTGTGGGTGGTACTCAATGCCGCCCGCCTGGCGCAAAAAACCGGGGAATCGGCAGCCGACCGTGGCCCGGTCGTCGGCGGTGCTGCCGTAGCGGTGCGTGGCGAGATGACATAGGAGAGAAAGCGCGATGGATATTCTGTATCTACTCATCCCGTTGTCCGTAGGATTGGTGTTTTTTATAGCATTGGCCCTTTGGTGGGCAGTGCATAGGGGTCAATTTGAGAGTGTTGAGCAGGAGGGGGAACGCATTCTTCGAGAGGATTGACTTGAGTCAATAATTTTAAAAGCCGAAACGGTGAAACTTTTGTCTGCAATTTAAGAGGTGCACTATGGACGATGTAAAAACGAGTGCTGTCCACTACAACGACAAGGTAGTGCGGCAGCTTTCAATCATGGCCGTGGTTTGGGGCGTGATTGGCATGTTGGTAGGGGTGATAGTCGCCTCCCAGCTGGCCTGGCCCGAACTGAATTTCGACACTGCATGGCTGAGCTTCGGGCGCTTGCGTCCGCTGCACACGAATGCCGTGATTTTTGCCTTTGGTGGCTCGGCCCTGATGGGCACCAGCTACTACGTGGTGCAGCGTACCTGCCAAACCACGCTGTTCATGCCCAAGCTGGCCGCCTTCACCTTCTGGGGATGGCAGGCCGTGATTGTGGCTGCCGTCATCACTCTGCCGCTGGGCTTCACCCAGGGCAAGGAATACGCGGAACTGGAATGGCCCATTGACCTGCTGATCACCGCCGTGTGGGTGTCGTACGCCATCGTGTTCTTCGGCACGATCGGCACGCGCAAGGTCAAGCACATCTATGTGGCCAACTGGTTCTACGGTGCCTTCATCATCGCCGTGGCCCTGCTGCATATCTTCAACAGCGCCGCCATGCCGGTCTTCGAAGCCGGCATCCTGACGCCGAAGTCCTACTCGGCCTACGCCGGCGTGCAGGACGCGATGGTGCAGTGGTGGTACGGCCACAACGCGGTGGGCTTCTTCCTGACCGCCGCCTTCCTCGGCATGATGTACTACTTCGTGCCGAAGCAGGCCGGCCGTCCGGTGTATTCCTACCGGTTATCGGTC